>JBKJSO010000236.1:0-6019 GCA_046595835.1 Acidimicrobiales bacterium
GTAATAGCCTCTGACCTGGGAAAATGCCCCCTTGTGCGCAGCGGAGCCCGACCGTATCTTCACGCACAGTGCAGCGGTGATCAGAGCGAATGCGGGTCTCAGAACACGGAGAAACCCTACGCTCAGCGGTCACCAGCTGGAGCGGCAAGTTGTACCAAGATCTCGTGGGAAGAACTACTGGAGGAACCGAAATGAACAGCTCTCGTGGAGTCGAGTGGGGCGGGCGTGGAGTCGAGTGGGGCGGCCGTGGCGGCGTGCTCCGTGGCGGTGTTCTCCGTGACGGTGGCGTGCTGCGTGGTGGCGTGCTGCGTGGTGGCGTGCTCCGTGGTGGCGTGCTCCGCTAGCCAACGCCAAGCGTTTAGCAGTGAGAGAGACCCCGGCAGGCGCCGGGGTCTCGTCGCGTCTTGGGGAGTTGACTGCCGCTTGGCTCGGCGGTTGGCTTTCCAGGTGGGAGAGGTGGGACAGGGATGAAGCGAGCAGGCGCAGAGAGAAACCGCATGGCGGTTCTGCTGATTTTGATCCCTGCCGCCTATGCGGCCGCAGTCATGCTCGGTCCGCTCGCTGGGTCTGCGCCCCTGCGCGATGCGCCTTTCCAGGCTCCGTTTGCGGCATTGCTGTTGGGATTTATTGCAGCTGAGTTGCTTACCGTTGACATCGAGTCGCGCTCTGAGGCCCACTCGGTGAACTTCGTCGAGCTTGTCTACGTGGCCGCGCTTGTGCTGGGCGACCCGCTGGTTGTCATCGGTGCGCGGGTCGCGGGTCTGCTGATCATGGTTGGTGTCATTCGCCGGCAGTCGCCCCTGAAGCTCGCCGTGAACATCTCGATGGCTGGAGCCGAGGCGGCAACCGCCTGCCTCGTTTTCACCACGCTGATGCCCCATACATCTCCGGTTGCGCCGCTCGGCTGGCTCGTGATCTACGCCAGTACCGCGAGCGCCTACCTCGTTTCAACGACCCTGGTCTCGGTTGCGATCACCGTGCTCAGCGGGTTCCCCGGCAGGAGAATGCTTCAGCAGGTCCTCGTCGTCGGCGGAATCGTGGCCTTGGCCAACACCACGATCGGCATCGTGCTCGTGGGGTCGTTGTGGGACGGCTCGTATCTCGGGCTACTCGTCGTGGCCGTCGCAGGGGTGCTGTTTGTGCTGCATCGCTCGTATACGCGGCTCACCGAGCGGCACAAGAGCCTCGAGACGCTGCACGAGTTCACGCGTGCGCTGGGCGGGTCGCTTGAGATGCACGAGCTGGAGCGGGCGGTCGTTGAGGGTGCCCGTGGGATCCTCCGCGGCGAGCAAGGGGCGCTGCTGCTGCCCCCGATCCGTGAGGGGGCACCTGCGAGCCGGGTCCTGCTGCGCGGCGACGAGGTGGTGCGATCCAACATCTCGCCCACGGAGCTGGCGGCGGATCTCGGCATCTTGCTGCCCACGGGCGACGCTCGCCTCTTCGAGCCGGGGCAGCCCCTTCCGGGGTGGTTGGCGGAGATCGGCGTGAAGGACGCCGCTGTCGTCCCGCTCACGACGGATGGAGTCACCTCGGGAGCGATGCTCGTGGCCAACCGGCTCACCGAGGTGAGCGAGTTCGTCGAGGACGATCTGCGTGTCTTCGAGACGCTGGCCAGCCATGCCAACGTCGCCTTGGAGAACGGTCGTCTGGTGGCCCACCTCCAGTTCGAGGCGCAGGAGCAGGCCTACCTCGCGCTGCACGACCCGGTCACGGGGTTGCCGAACCGCTCCTCGCTGCTCGACCTCCTCGAGCAGGCGATGCAGCGGTCGAAGGTGACCGAGGTCGGCTGTGCGCTCGTGTTCGTCGACCTCGAAACCTTCAAGGAGGTCAACGACACGCTCGGCACGGCCACCAGCGATCGGCTGCTCGTGGAGGTGCGCCAGCGGGTCGAGGCGATGTTGCCGGCGACGGCCACGCTCACCCGGTTCACCGGTGACCAGTTCGCCATCCTGATGACCGGGATCGCGGAGCTCGAGCCGGTGATGGCGCTCGCCGAATCGATCTACGCCGAGTTCGACTCGCCCTTCACCGCCGATGCCGTGAGCCTCGTCCTGGGCGCCAGCCTCGGCATCGCGCTCTACCCCGAGCACGCCGCCACGCCCGATCTGCTGCTCCAACGAGCCGATGCGGCCACCTACAGCGCCCGCCTCGCGGGGTCAGGCATCGAGGTGTATGCGGCCGAATCCGACCCCTACGCCCCGCGTCGCCTGGCACTAGCCGCCGACCTGCGAGAGGCCCTGGAGCACGACGAGGTCGAGGTGTACGTGCAGCCGAAGGTGCGGCTGGAGGATGGTGTCGTCGTCGGCGGGGAGGCGCTCGTGCGATGGACGCATCCTCGCCTCGGGTTCCTCAGCCCCGATCAGTTCATCCCCGCGGCCGAGCACACCGGCGTGATCAAGGCCCTCACCCTCTACGTGGTTCGCGATGCGCTGGCCCAGTGCCGCTCCTGGCGTGACGCCGGGATGGACCTCGGCATCTCGGTGAACCTCTCGGCCCGAAACCTCTTCGACGGCCACCTCGTGCAGGACATCGGTGAGGCCATCGCCGCGGCGGGCATCCCGGCGTCGTCCGTCACCCTCGAGCTGACCGAGTCCACCGTGATGGGTGGCTCACGTCGGTCGATGGCCGTGCTCGAAGGTCTGCAGGACCTCGGTTGCGGCCTGTCGGTTGACGACTTCGGTACGGGCTATTCGTCGCTCTCGCACCTCCGTCAGCTTCCCGTCACCGAGCTGAAGGTCGACAAGTCCTTTGTGGGGACGATGACGTCGAACGAGCACGACGCGGTCATCGTGCGGGCCCTCATCGACCTCGGCCGCAGCCTCGGCTTGCACACGGTCGCCGAGGGTGTGGAGAGCACCGACGCCTGGGACCTGCTCAAAGAGTTCGGCTGCGAAGAGGCCCAGGGCTACCTCCTCAGCCGCCCCATCCCAGCGCAGCAGTTCACGGCGTGGCTGGCCCGTCAGCAGGTGCGCCAGATCGCCGACGGTCGAGAGGTCGTGCCCTTCGACCGAGCCCGGCGTGTCGCCAGCGACGACCAGCGCTGATTTGTGGCGGCCCGACAGGGCTAGACGAGCGGCCAGGGGTAGTGCCGGCCGGTCTCGTCGATCGGGAAGCAGCCTGCATCGACCAGCGCTCGGGCCCGCGTGCGAAGCGCGTCGCGCTCGAAGACGTCGAGCCGCGCGGCCAGCGGATCGGGGAGCTCGGCTTCAGCGAGCGCGTCGGCCGCGGCGAGGAGATGCGGGGGGACGGGCTCACCGCCGAACTCCCAGATCACGGTGCGCAGCTTGAACTCGTGGTGGAACATCAAGCCGTGGTCGATCCCGATGATGCGACCGTCGAGGGCGAGGAGCACGTGGCCGCTCTTGCGGTCAGTGTTGTTGCCGATGAGATCGAAGGCGCACATCGCTCGGAGCGAGTCGTGCGTGGACTCGTCCTCGTAGAGCGTGAAGTAGTGCTGCTCGAAGTCGGCGTCAACGAACTCCTGGACCGAGCCCGGCCCGAGGGGGCCGTCTCGCAGGATCGTGCGGGGCACGAGCCGCCAGCCGAGGGCCTCCGACAGCTCGTAGGCCGCCACCTCCCGGTGGTCGAGACCCGAGGGGAAGTCCCACAGCGGACGCTCGCCGCGGCGCGGCTTGTAGATCGCCCGCATCACGTCGTCGTCGCAGCGCACGTCGCAGAGGTAGGTGCCGTTGGAGCTCCAGGGCATGCGGCCCAGCACCTCGAGCTCGCCGTGCTCCAGCAGTGCCGCCCGGGTCGCGTCGTCGGCCACTAGTTCATCTTTGGGCAGGGGTGTCCGTCAGCATCGATGGGCAGCCCGCAGAACCGACACGGCGGACGACCGGAGGCGACGATCGCGCGGCTGTGGTGCACGAAGGCCGCCACCTGGGCGCGGCTCAAGCGGACCTTCACCGACGCGCCGGCGTCGCCGAGCAGGTCGTCGAGATCGTCCGGCTCCTCGTCGTCCTCCTCCTCCCGGTCGTCGTTGGCGGCGGTGATCTCCTCGAGGACGACCACGATGCGATCGCTCGGCTCGTCGTAGGCCACCCCGATGGCGCCCACGGTCCAGATGGGACTCACGGGTTCGATGAGGCCGAGGTCGCCGTTGGCGACACCGAAGGGCGCCGGCTCGAGGTCGTCGAGCAGGCCATCGAAGTACTCGGCCAGAGCGGCGACCTGCTGCTTCTCGCATCGCACCGACACGGTGAGCTCGTCATCGCGCACCTGGAGGAAGAAGATCCGCTCGCCAGGTGGTCCGACGGTGCCGGTGGTGAAGACGTCGGGGCTGGGGATGTCGAACGAGGTGCTCATGACGGGGCGAGCGCGCGGAGGTCGCCGGTGGAGTTCACGGCGAGGACGATCGGGCCATCGGCGGCGTAGAGGATCGCCGACACCGAGCACGGCGAGATCACGATCCGCTGGAACAGGTCGAGGTGCATGCCCATGGCCTGGGCCACCGCCGCCTTGATGGGATCGGCATGGGACACCGCCACGACGGTCTGTCCGGCGTGGTTGCCGCGGATCGTCTCGATGGCGGTGCCGATCCGCGTCTGCATCTCCGTGAACGACTCGCCCCCCGGAAACCGGAACCCGCTTGGGTTGCGCTGCACGGTGCGCCACTCGGGGAGCTTCGAGAGCTTCTTCAGCTCCGCGCCCGTCCAGTCCCCGAACTCGCATTCGAGCAACCCCTTGGCGCGGCGGACGGGGAGGCCGAGGGCCTTGGCGATCGGCGCGGCCGTCTCGCGCGTGCGCTCGAGCGGCGACGCATAGACGGCCGCCACACGCCGCTCATCGCTCTGGAGCGAGGCGATGCGCAGCGCAACCTCCTCGGCTTGGCGAGTGCCCTTGTCGGCGAGGTGAAGCCCGGGCGCTCGGCCGGGGAGGACCTTGCCCGTGGTGGGGGTCTGTCCGTGGCGCACGAGGAGCACGAGCGTGGGCGGGGGAGCGGAGGCAGCGGCCATGATCGGGGGTCAACCTACCGGCGTTCCGGCGGCGCCCGACCCTCACCGGCGCGGCCGACCCCGCTCGGGGGGCAGGTAGCGTCAGCGCCCGTGGGAGCCGACAGACGCGCCGCGCTCCAGCAGCTCGAGGGCGAGGTCGTGGCCTGCGGCACCTGTCCCCGCCTCGTCGCCTGGAGGGAGCAGGTGGCTCACGAGCGACGCGCCGCCTACAAGGACGAGGAGTATTGGGGCCATCCGGTACCGGGGTTCGGGGACCCCGACGCGCGGCTCGTCATCGTCGGCTTGGCGCCCGCCGCGCACGGGGCCAATCGCACTGGCCGGATGTTCACGGGCGATCGCAGCGGCGACTTCCTCTTCGCGGCCCTGCATCGAACCGGGTTCGCCAACCAGCCCACCAGCGTGAGCCGTGACGACGGCCTGCAGCTGACGGACGCCTGGATCACCGCCCCGGTACGCTGCGCGCCCCCGGCCAACAAGCCGACCACCGAGGAGCGCGACGCGTGTCGCCCGTGGCTCGATCGCGAGCTGGCCCTGCTGGATGCGAGGGTCTTCGTCGCCCTCGGTGCGTTCGGGTACCAGGGGCTGTGCGGCATCCTCGGGGTGCGGCCCCGCCCGCCGTTCGCGCACGGCGTGGAGGTGGCGTTGCCGGACAGCCGATGGCTCCTCGGCAGCTACCACGTCAGCCAGCAGAACACCTTCACGGGAACCCTCACCGAGCCCATGCTGGACGCTGTCCTCCTGCGGGCCCGGACCCTCATCGAGCAGTGATCCTGACGTCGAGCGACCCGAGCCAGCTACCCGATCAGGGCGGCGATCTCGCCGACGCCGTAGAGCATCGCGGTGAAGCCGAGGAACGAGGCCACCACCACCCGCAGACGCCGGTCGGTCGCTCGGATGGTGAGGGCGGCACCGATGCGGGCGCCGGGAACCACCCCCACGCCATGCAAGGCCACGTCGACTGGCGCGTGGCGCTGGCCCTCGTCGTGGGGGTGGTCCCCGGCGCTCGCATCGGTGCCGCCCTCACCATCCGAGCGACCGACCGGCGCCTGCGGGTGGTGGTG
>JBKJSO010000272.1:0-6896 GCA_046595835.1 Acidimicrobiales bacterium
GCACCACCAGCACGCTGCGGTTGGCCTCGATGAGCCGTCGCCAGTAGCGCGCCACGACCGCGTCATCGGGTGCGGCGTGGCCGGTGTCGATGAGGGCCTCCTCCGCGAGCGACCACAGCGAGTCGCCCCGCGCCACCACCACCACATCGGGTGCGACGGGCTCCGTCACCGGCGCCGGCGCCGGAACGGGAACGGGAACCGCTGGAGGCGCAACCGGGGTGGGGTCAGGCACGAGGTGCATCGTGGCGCTGCCCGCCACTGGCGGCGGTGCTTGGACGACCCGCACACCCAGTCCGACGGTGAGTGAGACGCCTGCCACCGCGCCCATGAGCCGTTGCAGCGAGCCCGGAGCGATCACGTCGGCGAGCACCCGGACCGAGGCGCGGCCGACGACCTCCGCGACGAGCTGCAGCGTGGCCGCCACCAACAACCACCCGGCGAGGGCCAGCGTGGCCGCTCGCACGCACGCCATCACCGCGGCCGACGGGCCCACCGCCTCGTACCAGCGCGTGGCCTCGGACCACGAGCCGGCCGAAGGGAGGGGGAGGGCCGGTCCCGCTCGCCAGAGCACCCACACGGTGGCGCCGAGCGCGAGCACGACCATGGCGGGGCGCAGACGGGCCGACCTCACGCGACACCGTCCCCGTCGATCGGGTAGCGCGTTCCATCGAAGCGGCGGGCGACGAGCTGATCTCGTCCTCCCGCCCCCACGACCAGCAGGTCGACCGCCCCGGCCACCGTCGCGACGGCGTGCGCGACGACGTCGGCGCCGCTCGTCCACGCGGCGAACACGAACACCTCACCCGTCGAGGGCCGCAGCACGGCGGGGGTGGGCACGCCATCACCGTCCCAATCCCCCACCACCACGAGGTCGCCGGGTTGGCCGACCTCATAGCGCAGGCCGCCCCATGCCACCGAGGTGCCGTCGACAGCGACGGGCACTGTGGTGGTCGTGGTGGCGGGGGTGGACGTGGTGGGCGGCGATGCGGCAACGACAGGGACAGGGGGCGCGACGGGCGCGAGAAGGCGGAGCGCGCCAGCACCGAGGGCGATGACGCCGAGCACGGCCGCGACCAAGGGCGTGAGCCGCGATCGGGACGGGGGTTCGACCGGGTCGGCCGCCACATCGATGGCGGCCTCGGCGGGGGCGGCGCCCGGCACGGCCTCGCCGATGGCGGCCGCCAGCCGGCGGGCGGTCGGACGACGGGTCGGCGGTTCGGCGCACGCGTGATCGGCGATGAGCAACAGAGACCGGCGCGCCCAACCCGCCGACCCAGTGCGTCGCCAGCGGTGATCCGGGATGGGTTCGAGATCGTGGTCGGGGCCGAGGAGCGCGACGATCAGCGCCCCCACCGCGGCGACATCGTCCTCGGGGCGGGCCGGGACGGCCTCGAGCCGGGGGCCGAACCCGCACAAGACGGGTCGCCCAGTGCGACCGATGAGCACGTGGGAACCCTCGATGTCGCCGTGCACGATGCCGGCCGCGTGCAGGTCGGCCAGGATCGCGGCCACCGCAGCCACCGTGCCGGCCACCTGCTCGGCGGGGAGCGGGCCGACGAGCTCGACCGGCCGACCGGCGT
Source organism: Acidimicrobiales bacterium (assembly GCA_046595835.1). Taxonomy (GTDB): domain Bacteria; phylum Actinomycetota; class Acidimicrobiia; order Acidimicrobiales; family VFJN01; genus VFJN01. Next base: position 1,581 of record JBKJSO010000272.1, read on the forward strand.
GGACGAGCCGCAGCTCCCAGTGCTCGCCATCGCCGTGCGAGCTCACGACCTCGACGACTCCGGGGTGCGCTGCTGCCTCGAGGCGATCAGCCGTGGCCCGGAGGTAGGAGGCGTCGTCGGGACCGGTGGCCTGCCGCACCACGATGGCGCTGGCGCCCGCGCGCTGGACCTCCGTGGTGCGACTCACCCCGACAAGATATGAAACTCACTGAAAGTTGTCTAGAGCCGCTCGGACCGAGCCGCCGGCACCCGGAGCCGCAATGCCACCTCGTTGGCCAGCAGCCGACCAGCGACGGTCAGCACCAGACGGTCCCGGTCCACGGGGTGAGGCTCCACCAGGCCGGGGAGGTCTGCGATCTCCAGCGCGTCGCGGGGAACACCCAGGTGCGTGCGCAGGGAGAGCTGCAAGGCTTCGAGGGCGCGCCCCTCGTCGTCGAGGCGCTCGTCGGCCGCCTCGACAGAGGTCCCGGCCCCCACCGCCTCGAGGTACCGATCTGGGGTGCGGAGGTTCCAGAAACGGCGGCCGTCACGATGGGAGTGGGCCGCGCAGCCGATCCCCTGGTACGCCCCCATCGTCCAGTAGAGGAGGTTGTGGCGACACTCGTGCCCGGGCCGGGCCCAGTTGGAGATCTCGTACGAGGCCAGCCCGGCGGCGCCGAGCCGCTCGACGGCCGCGAGGTACTTGTCGGCCTGGTCGTCGTCGTCCGGGTGTCGATCCGGGTCGGCGGCCAGCGGCGTGCCCGCCTCCACCGTCAGCGCGTACGCCGAGATGTGCGGGGCGTCGAGGACCACCACGTCATCGAGGGTGCTGCACCAGTCGTCGAGCGATTCGCCCGCGCCGCCGTAGATGAGATCGAGGTTGAAGGTCGCGACGCCCGCCGCCCGCGCCAGCTCGACCGAGCGCACGACGTTGGCGCGATCGTGCGTGCGGCCGAGCGCGGCGAGCACGTGGGCCGAGGTCGACTGCACCCCGAAGGACACCCGGTTCACACCACCGGCAACGTAGGTGTCGAGCAGCTCGGCCGTGACGTTGTCGGGGTTGCACTCGACGGTCACCTCGCAGTCGGTCGCCCTCGGGATCCGTGCCAGCACCTCGACGAGCTCGTGGGCCGGCACCATCGACGGCGTGCCGCCCCCCACGAACACCGTTGTGGCGAGGGGCATCCCGGCGGCGACCAGTCGATCGGCGTCGGTCCGGCAGGCGGCCAGGTAGGCATCGGTCAGGTGATGACGATCGGTCCAGGTCGCGAAGGAGCAGTAGTCGCAGCGGGCCGCGCAGAACGGGATGTGCAGGTAGACGCCGAAGGGCGCGGACGTGGCCACAGCCCCCATGGTGGCCCTCGCGGGGCGGAGACCCCTAGTTGGCGACGGGGGCGGCTACAGGAGTCGACTCGAGCGCGAACACGATGCCCAGGGCATCGAGGCGGGCGGTGACGAGGTCGGGCGTGACGTCGAGGATGCACGCGATGGCTCGCAGGTCGTCGCGGCGCACGGTGAGCACCCGACCGTTGAAGTCGCCCCGCTGCACCTGCACCATGCGGAGGTAGCGAGACAGCATCTCGGCGTCCGTGCCCTGCATCCGCTCGATGGCGGTGAGATCGAGCTTGACCTTCTCGTCGGTGCGAGCCGCGGAGCGGTCGAGGTCGATGATCAGGTCCGCATCGCCGGGACGGGGTCCGAAGTCGGGGCCGTCGTCGCCCGGGAGCAGCTGGTCGACCGGCACGCGGTAGAAGCGAGCGAGCCGCTGGAGCCGGGGGACCGAGATGGCCCGCTCCCCGCGCTCGTAGGCGCCGAGCACGGATGCCTTGAACTCTTGGCCAGAGGTGGCCTCGACGTCCTGGAGCGACAAGCGCTTCTGGCGTCGGATGGAGCGGAGCCTGGACCCCACCTTGCCGGCGTAGGCGCCGACCTCCTCAAACTCGCCCTCGGTCTCGCTCATCGCTGTCCCTCCCAGGACGTACCTGCCCCTGTAGCCATCCTCGCCCATACAATCTACGCGCGATGCGTGACCGAGGACAACCACCCTACGTGACATCTTTGCTTCGGGGGCCCACGATCCGGGCGCGGAGAGCGGTAAGGATCGCACCGGCGGCGATGCCAGCGGTCTCCGCTCGTAGGATGTGATCCCCCAGGGCTACCCGCGGTACGCCGAGGGTCCGCTCCTCCTGCGCCCACCCGCCCTCCGGCCCGATCAGCACGACGGGATGGTCCAGGCTCGGCGGGTCACCGTCTCGGTCCGCCATGGCGACACCGGGCTCTTGCGCCAGCGCCCGCAGATCGGTCAGCTCGTCGATGATCGGCAAGCGGGCCCGATGGCATTGCGACGCGGCCGAGCGCGCCACCGTCCGCAGCCGGGCGACGGCCTTGGCTGCCTTCTCGTCATCCCAGCGCACCACGGACCGCTCGGCCCGGAAGGGCACCACGCGGTCGATCCCCAGCTCGGTGAGCTTCTGCACGATCAGCTCGGGCTTGTCGCCCTTGACCAACGCGAAGCCGATGGTGAGCGGCGGGTGCGGGGGTGGCTCCTCCTCGACGGGACCGGTGGTCTCGAGGTCGGCCGCCAACACGCCAGTGCGCCAACGCCCGAACCCGTCGGCCATCGTGATCGCCGAGCCGGCACGGATGCGCCGGACGCGCTCGAGGTGATGGCGGTCGGCGTCGGACAGCACCGGGTCGTCGAGCGATTCGACGAACACGAGCGGCCCAGGGTGGTCGGCCGGAGGCACGGCGCTGCCCTACCGGAAGGCGGAGCGGATGCGAGAGAGGAAGCCGGCGTCCGCGGGGGCGACGTCATCGCCCCGCTGCTCGGCGAACTCTCGCAGCACGTCCTCCTGCTCGGGGGTGAGGTCGTCGGGCACCTCCACCAGCGCCCGCACGATGAGGTCACCCCGGCTGCGGCGCTCGACGTGCGGCACCCCACGACCCCGGAGGCGGAACTCCCGACCCGACGGCGTGCCGCGTGGGATCACGAGATCCTCGGTGCCATCGAGTGTGTCGAACTTGAGGTGGGCGCCGAGGGCTGCCTGCGCGAACGAGATGGGTAGATCGCAGTGCAGGTCCACGCCCTCGCGGGTGAAGCGCTCGTGGGCCGTGACCCGCACGTGCACGTAGAGGTCGCCGTTGCCTCCGCCCCGGGGACCGGCCGCGCCCCGACCGGTGAGCCGCAACGTCGACCCGGTGTCGACGCCAGCGGGGATGTCGACGGTGTAGCTGCGCTCCTCGACCCGGCGCCCCTCGCCGTTGCAATCGGGACACGGGTTGCTGATCACCTGGCCCTGACCGGCACAGCGCGGGCACACCGAGTTCGTCACCATCTGGCCGAGGAACGACTGCCGCACTCGCTGCACCTGGCCCGTGCCCGCGCACTCCAGGCAGCTGATCGGCTGGGAGCCGGCAGCGGCGCCAGACGCCTCGCAGGTATCGCAGACCACCGCGGTGCGCACCTCGACGGCCTGGCGCACGCCGAACACCGCGTCCTCGAAGCGCAGATCGACGACCACCTCGAGGTCAGGACCTCGGGGTGGTCCGGCGGGACGACGCCCGCCTCCGCCGAACGGGCTGGCGCCACCGAAGAACGCGTCGAAGATGTCGTTGATGCCGCCGCCCGCGAAGCCGCCGGCACCGGGGTTCACGCCGTCAGGACCGAAGCGGTCGTAGCGCTGGCGCTTCTCCGGATCCGACAGCACCTCGTACGCCTGGGCCACCTTCTTGAAGCGGTCCGATGCCGCAGGGTCCGGGTTGGTGTCGGGGTGGAGCTGGCGAGCCAGCTTGCGGTAGGCCCGCTTGATGTCGTCGGCCGACGAGTCGCGCGCCACCTCCAGCAGGTCGTAGTAGTCGGCCACCGCTAACCCTCGCTGAGGCGCTGGGAGAGGCGGTGGCTCACGACGGCCACCGCCGCGAGCGCCTGTGGGTAGTCCATGCGCGCCGGACCGAGGACGCCGATCGTGCCCGCCAGCTCACCGTCGACCTGGTACGGCGCCACGATGAGCGCGCACTCCGCCAGCGGCGCCATCCCCGTCTCGGTGCCGATGGCCACCTGCAGCCCTCGGTCGATGACGTCGCGCAGCAGGGTGACGACGACGTACTGCTGCTCGAGGATGCCCAGCACCTCGCGCACGGTCTCGATGGCATCGAAGGCGCGCGCGATGCGCGACGTGCCCCCTACGAAGACCTGGTCCGGGTCGTCGCCCGCGTCGCTGCGCAACGACCGCACCGCGAGCGCGCACAGGGCGTCGGTGGAGGCATCGCCGGTCTTCGGGAGCGTGGGAAGCGTGGTGCGCGCCGAGCCGAGCAGATGGCTGGCGAGGTGCGCGGTGGCCGCGCCGAGACGCTCCTCTCCGATCCCGTCGCGGAGCTCGGGCCCACCCTCGCTCAGATCGATCGAGTGCTTCTCCACGGCCCCGTTCGACAGCACCGCCACGACGAGCGCGGACGACGCGCTGAGCCCGACCACCTGCACCGAGCGCACCGTGGCTTCGGTCTGGGGCGCGCCCACCACCACCCCCGCGTAGCTGGTGAGGTCACCGAGCAGGCGGGAGGTGTCCTGCAGCATCTGCTCGATCTCGCCGTGGGCCTGGTCGAAGAAGGAGCGGACCTGCACGGCATCGGAGCTCCGCAATGTCGCGGGAGCACCAAGGTTGTCGACGAAGAACCGGTACCCCTTCTCCGTGGGGATCCGACCGGCGCTCGTGTGCGGTTGGAGCAGGTAGCCCTCCTGCTCCAGGGTGGCCATGTCGTTGCGCACCGTGGCCGATGACACGTGCACGCCGGAGGACTTCACGACGTGCGCGGACCCCACCGGCTGCGCGGTGTCGATGTACTCCTCCACGACGGCCCGGAGGATGGCGGCCTTGCGTTCGTCGAGCATGGGTGGGTCCTGGCACTCAAGCCTACCGAGTGCCAGCCGGGCGGAGCAGGTTGTGGGATCACGGGCCGGCGCGCCACCAGAGCTCGGCCTAGCCCGAACGCACCTCGGCATAGCGCCGCAGCGACTCCTCGCGCTCGGCCGCGTGCTCGACGATCGGGAGCGGGTAGCCCGAGGGCGGACCGGCCGGGTCGTCCCATGGGCGATGCACGAACCGATCGGTGACGTCGGCCAGCTCGGGGACCCACCGCCGTACGTACGCACCAGCAGGGTCGAAGCGCTGTCCCTGCGTGACCGGGTTGAAGATGCGGAAGTACGGCGAGGCGTCGGTGCCGGTGCCCGCCACCCACTGCCACCCGTGCTGGTTCGACGCGATGTCGCCGTCGACGAGGTGCTCCATGAAGAACCGGGCGCCCCGGGCCCAGTCGAGGTGGAGGTCCTTCACCAGGAAC
>JBKJSO010000296.1:0-3065 GCA_046595835.1 Acidimicrobiales bacterium
CCGGCATCTCGCCGAGACGTGACCGCTGACACAGGAAACCTAGTCGCTCCGCTCGATCGGGAGGAACCGACCGAACCCGGACAGCTACCGGCAGGCGGCGTCGATGCGGGGGAACGGGTTGACCGCCGCGCCTCCCCCAGGATGCATCTCGAAGTGCACGTGGGGAGGTCCGCCGACCGCGTTGCCCGACGTGCCGACATACCCGATCACGGCACCGGCTCCCACTCGGCCGCCCGTCCCGAAGCGCTCGAGGTGGGTGTAGTAGTAGGTCGTCCCGTCGTCGCCGAGCAGCTTCACCTGGTTGCCGCCGAGCACCCCGACGGTCTGGATCACCGTGCCGCTCACCAGCGCGACGGCGGGCGTGCCACGAGCGGCGAACAGGTCGTTGCCCACGTGGAAGCGTCCGCCGGATCGGGGGAAGCCCCAGTCGTTCGTGTGGTGCATCGGTCCCTGGATCGGGCAGACGATCGCCATCGAGGTGGGCCCCGCGGCCGGGATCTTGAGGACGCGACCGATGACCACCAGGTTCGGGTCGGTGATGCCGTTGGCGTCCTGGATCGCCCTGATCGTCGTGCCGAAGCGCCGCGCGATGTCGGAGAGGCTCTCACCGGCTGCCATGGTGTGCGTGGTGCCCGAGGTGGAGGCGGGGGCCGCCGCGGCCGCCGTCACGGGGACCAGGCGCAGACCCTGACCGATGTAGATCCGCCCTCCGGTGAGGCCGTTCGCATCGATGAGCTGGGCCTGGCTGATGCCGTAGCGGGTGGCGATCCCGCCGATCGTGTCCCCAGCGCGGACCACGTGCAGGGTGGCCCCACCCAGTGGGGTCTGCACCCGGGTCGGCGCCGCGTTCGGCGTCGCGGTCGCCGCGGCGGTGGCGGGGAGGGCGAGCACCTGTCCGACCCGGATCACGTTCGCGCTCGAAAGGCTGTTGAGGGCCACCACCGACGAGATCGTCGAGCCCGCCCGGGCGGCGATGCTCCCCAGGGTGTCGCCCGCCCGCACCGTGTACGAGGTCGTGGCGGCCCGCGCCGCGGGTGCTGGCGCCGCCGGGCCGGCGGGCACCTGCAGGCGTGCCCCGATGACGATGCGGTTCGGGTTGCTGATCCCGTTGGCAGCCGCGAGCGACGACGCCGACGTGCCGTAGCGGGCGGCGATGCCGGCCAGCGTCTCGCCCCGAGACACCGTGTGCGTGCCCGTGCCGAGCAGCGCGAGGAAGGCCAGGGCCACAACGGAGGTCGTCGGCGAGAGCAGTCGGTGGGCGCGCATAGATCCTCCGGGTGCTCCGCCCGCCGGGTGCAGGACGCTACCGCTCCCCCACCCGCCCCACAAGCCCCACCTTCACCATGAGCAACAAGCGCCCCACCAGGGGCGGTCTGCTCGGCTCAGCGGGTCTGTCGGCGTGACTCAGCCCGGCGCTCGGCGTCGAGGCGCTCGAGACCGGGCTCGGGCGAGTGGTCGACGAAGCGCATGGCCTCCGCCACCGCGTGGTGGCCGGCCTGCTCGCTGATCAGGCGGTGCATGTCCTGGCCCACCACTCGATAGGCGGGGTGCCCCTGCGGGGTGGTGCGGAGCTCGAGGAGGTGCATGGCCTCGCGGGCGTTCAGGTGCAGGTAGAAGCGGATCTTGTACGCCAGCGACACCGCGTAGGCGGCCTGGGCCGGGAAGCGCTCGACGAGCGCGTCGTGGAGGTCGCCCGAGCGCTCCATGGCCTCGTCGAAGCGGGCCGCACACCCGGCCATGTCGACCGCCTCTGGCCGGGTGAACCCATGGCGCGGGCTCAGCTGCTGCCACTCGATGGACAGCATGCGGTGGCGCTGCAGGTCGCGGAAGGCGCCGTAGTCGGCGAGCACGTCGAAGCGGTAGGTCAGCCGCTCGAAGGCCCGGCCGGGCTTGTGGCGGCGGTTGGCACGGTCACCGACGTAGGCCGTGATGACGCGCAGCCGCTCGTCGGTGGTCATCGCACGCACCCGTTGCTCGAGCACCGCCTCACCGACGTGAGCGTGGGAGTAGAGGATGTTGGTGACGAGCTTGACCTCGCCATCGGGGTCCCAGTCGAGCAGCGTGACCGACGGCGCCTCCGGCGTCGGCTCCGCCTGCGGGAGGAGCTGGTCGGCCAGCTCCTCGACGGCCGAGCGGGTGGAGGCCAGGTAGGTGCTCCAGGCGACACCTCGGTCATCGAGGTCGACGCGCTTGAGGAAGCTGGGGATCACCTTGCGCAGCTCGGTGAGCATGAGGTCGGCGTAGGCCCGGGCCTCGGGGAGCGGGTGCGATCGCATGCGCAGCAGGAGCGCCTCGTAGCCCTGACCGGTGCCGTAGATGCCGACGTTGGAGATGGATGCGGCGGGGAGCACGCCGCGCACGGCGTCGAAGGCCTTGGCGCGGATGGCCTGGCGGTAGACGAAGTCGGAGTCGCCGGGATCCTTCGGGAACTGGTCGCGGTAGAAGTCGGCCATGATCGGCACCAGCTCGGCGTAGGAGTCGAAGAGCCGATCCATATCGCCGATGTAGCGCAGCCCGAGGCCCGACCCCAGCACGGCAGGGTCGCGGTAGTAGCGGTACCGACCGCCGAGTCGGGTGTCGTAGGCGATGTAGCGCGTGGACTGCTCGAGGTAGGCCATGAGGCGACCCCACTCGAGCACCTTCGTGAGCAGGTTCGACGCCTGCTCGCACGCGAGGTGCACACCCCCGAGCTGGGCCACGGAGTCGTCGCCGTACTCGAAGAAGACCCGGTCGTACAGCTCCTCGGCCCGCCGCAGCCCGACGGTGGCGTCGATCGTGGTGTCGCCCGTGATGTCGAGATCGCCCACGAACTCGTCGAGAAAGAGGCGACGAAGGCTCTTGGAGCTGCGCGAGTAGCGAGCGAACAACGCGCCCTTCACCACCTCGGGCAGGTTCACCAACGCGAAGACGGGACCGTCGAGGTTGGTGAAGTAGCGCCGGAGCACGTCAGCCTCGTCGGCCGTGAAGTCCTCGGCGATGTAGACGGTCATCGGGCGATCCTGGGGCGAGGTGGGATCCAGATCGTACGCTCCCCCTCACCCACCGATCGCGGACCGTCGAGCCTC
>JBKJSO010000026.1:0-5258 GCA_046595835.1 Acidimicrobiales bacterium
CGGCCCCTTCTCCCTCCAGCCCTCGGAGCTCGCCAAGCTGGCCGTGCTCCTGTTCATGGCCGACCTCCTCGCCCGTCGGGCCGCGTGGATGCACGACGTGCGGCTCACGCTCCTGCCCGTCACCGTCGTGTTCGGCGGGGTGGCCTCGCTGCTGATGCTCCAGCCGAACCTCGGCACCACCCTCGTGCTGGGATCGATCGTGCTCGCGGTGCTCTACGTCGCCGGCACGCCCATCCTCCCGCTGGCCGCACTCGGCACCGCGGGCGGACTCGTGGCCACCGTGCTGGCGCTCGCGGCTCCGTATCGGCGCGCTCGCGTCCTGGCCTTCCTCGACCCGTGGAAGGACTACCAGAACAACGGCTACCAGACGATCCAATCGCTCGTCGGCATCGCGTCGGGCGGCATCACGGGCATCGGCCTCGGACAGAGCCGGGCCAAGTGGGGCTTCCTGCCATACGCCCACACGGACTTCATCTTCGCAATCATCGGCGAGGAGCTGGGCCTGGTCGGCGCCCTCATCGTGGTTGGCCTGTTCATCGCCCTGTGCGTGCTCGGGGCGCGCGCCGCGCTCCTCGCGCCTGATCGCTTCGGGATGCTGCTGGCGGCCGGCATCTCCGTGTGGTTCGGCGCCCAGGCCTTCATCAACATCGGCGCGGTCATCGGGATCCTCCCGATCACCGGCGTGCCTCTCCCATTCGTCTCCTACGGCGGATCCTCGCTCGTGTTCGGCATGGCGGGGGCCGGTCTGCTGCTGAACGTGGCGCGCCAGGCGCAGCTGCCCGACCCCAACGGCCGTCGCCATCCTCGCGTTGCGGCGTCCACGCATCGGTGAGCGAGCTCCCGCCCCGCTGCTACGCCATCGTCACGGGAGGGGGCACCGCGGGCCACGTCCTGCCGGCGATGGCGATCGCTGACGCCATCGTCGAGGCCGGGCACCCCGCAGCCGCCGTCCACTACGTGGGGAGCGAGCGCGGGATCGAAGCCCGCATCGTGCCACCCACCGGGTACCCGATGACCCTGCTGCCGGGGCGGGGGATCCAACGCCGGCTCACCACCGCCAACCTGGCTGCGGTGTGGGGGCTGCTCGTGGCCATGGCCAGGGCCGTGCGGCTGGTGCGGCGACTACGCCCATCGGTGGTGGTCGCTGTGGGCGGCTACGCCAGCGTGGCGGTCGCGTTCGCCGCGATCGTGTGGCGGGTGCCGATCGTCGTGGCCGAGCAGAACGCCGCACCGGGCGCCGCCAACCGCCTGATCGCGCGGTTCGCCCGAGCCAGCGCCGTCAGCTTCGACGGCACGCCACTTCCGCGAGCCGTCGTGACCGGGAACCCGATCCGCGCCGAGATCGCCGCCATCGACCCGTACCGCGACCGCGATCGTGCTCGCGCTGCCTTCGGGGTGGGGGAGGGCCGGCGGCTCCTGCTCGTCTTCGGCGGCTCGTTGGGGGCCCTGCGCATCAACCGGGCGGTGCTCGGCGCGCTCCCGCAGTGGGCCGATCGCGACGACCTGTCGATCCATCACGTCATCGGCACCCGCGACTGGGAGGAGCTCTCGAAGGCCGTCCCCGCAGATCTCGGTCGCCTGGAGTACCGCGCCGTCCCGTACGAGGACGACATGCCCGCCGCATTCGCGGCAGCTGACGTCGCCGTCTGTCGATCCGGGTCGAGCACCTGCTTCGAGCTGGCCGCCGTCGGCCTACCGTCGGTTCTCGTGCCGTCGCCGGTCGTCACCGCCGACCAGCAGACGCGGAACGCTCGCCCGCTCGTGGAGGCGGGCGGCGCAGTGCTGGTGCCCGACGCGGAGCTCGATGGCCCCCGCTTGGTCGCCGAGGTCGACGGTCTCCTCGGCGACGCCTCCCGTCACGACAACATGAGCCGCGCCGCCCTCGCCTGGGCCCGCCCGGACGCCGCGGCAGCCATCGCAGGGCTGGCCGCCGACCACGCTCGTGGATGATCCCAGCGCCGACGCCGGTGTCGACCTCAGCGCGGTCCGCCACGTGCACGTGACGAACGTCGGCGGCGCGGGCATGAGCGCTGTCGCCACCCTCCTCGTGCAGATGGGCCACCGGGTCAGCGGCCACGAGCCGGCCGCTGACACACCGTTCCTTGGCCCCCTTCGGGCGCTCGGTGTGTCCATCACAACCGGCGACGCCGAGCCGCAGCTCGCCCCCGGCGTCGACGTCGTCGTCGTGTCGACGGCCACACCCAGCGATCACCCCGACCTCATCGAGGCCCGCCGGCGCGGCGTCCCCGTGCTCCACCGCTCGCGGGCCCTGGCCGCGATCTGCGAGCAGCGCGAGGTGGTGGCCGTGGCCGGAACCCACGGCAAGACCACCACGTCCGCGCTCCTAGCCACCGTGCTCGTCGGCGCCGGGACCGATCCCGGTTGGGTCGTCGGCGCCGGGGTCGCCGGTCTCGGGAGCAGCGCGTCTTGGGGCGGGGCCGGGCCGCTGGTGGTGGAGGCCGACGAGAGCGACGGCACCTTCCTGGCCCTCGGCGCCGATGCCGCCATCGTCACCAACGTCGAGCCCGACCACCTGGAGCACTGGGGCGGGGAGGCGGCCCTGCGGGCGGCCTTCGTCGAGTTCGTGGCGGCCATCGACGGACCGACCGTGCTCTGCCTCGACGATCCGGGCGCCGCCGAGCTCGTGGCCGTGGCTCGTCGCCCGCTCACCTACGGGACGGCCACGAGCAGCGCGTACCGCATCGACTCGGTGGTTCCGCAGGGCACCGGCGTGGCCTTCGACCTCGTGCACGAGGGGCGAACGGTGCCGGTGGCGCTGCCCGCGGCGCCCGGGATCCACAACGCGCGCAACGCCGCCGCGGCGCTCGCCCTCGCCCACGCGCTCGGCACTCCGCTCGAGGCTGGCGCGGCTGCGCTGGGCGCCTTTCGGGGGGTCGCCCGCCGCTTCGAGGTGCGCGGGGCGGCCGATGACGTCGTGCTGGTGGACAGCTACGACCACCTCCCCACAGAGGTGTCGGCCGCTCTGGCGGCCGCGCGTGCGGGTGCATGGCGACGCGTGGTGTGCTGCTTCCAGCCGCACCGCTTCAGCCGAACCGAGGCCCTCTGGCGCAGCTTCGCCGGCGCCTTTGTCGACGCCGACGTGCTCGTGGTCACCGACATCTACCCCGCAGGCGAGGCGCCCCGTCCAGGCGTCACCGGCAAGCTGGTGGCCGACGCCGTCCTCGATGCTCACCCGTGGCAGCACGTGGTGTGGTTGCCCACGCTCGACGACGTCGTCGGCTACCTGGCCTCGACGCTGCGTCCCGGCGACCTGTGCATCACCCTCGGGGCCGGCGATCTCACCTCCGTGCCCGATGCGGTGCTCACGCGGCTCGAGGGGCGCTCGGCGTGACCGGCGCCGAGGTGATCGAGGCCACCGCCGCCCTGCTCGGCGCTGTCGCGCAGCGGGAGGTAGCGCTGGGGCCGCGGACCACGTACCGCGTCGGGGGGGCAGCATCGCTGTTCGTCGAGGTCATCGACGACGCGGTGCTCGAGGCCGTCCGGTCGTCGGTCGCCACGACCGGCATCGAGGTGCTCGTCGTCGGGAAAGGCTCCAACCTCCTCGTCGCCGACGCTGGCTTCCGGGGCTTGGCCCTCGCGCTGGGGGAGCACTTCGCCGAGATCGCCATCGACGGCACCACCGTGCGAGTGGGCGCGGCCGCCGCCCTTCCCGTGGTGGCCCGTCGCAGCGTGGCCGCCGGCCTGAGCGGCTTCGAGTGGGCCGTCGGGGTTCCCGGCTCCATCGGGGGCGCCGTGCGCATGAACGCGGGTGGCCACGGCTCCGACATGGCGGCGTCGCTCCGCAGGGTCCGCGTGGTCGACCTCCACAGCGGAGAGGATGGATGGGTGCCTGCGCCCGCCCTTGAGCTCGGTTACCGGAGGTCAGCGTTGGCTGATCACCAGCTGGTGGTGGCGGCCGAGCTGGGGCTGAGCGAGGGCGATGCAGCGGCCGGATCAGCCACCCTCGCGGAGATCGTCGCCTGGCGGCGGGCCAACCAGCCCGGAGGCCCCAACGCGGGGTCCGTGTTCACCAACCCGGTGAAGGACTCGGCCGGTCGGCTCATCGACGAGGCCGGCGCCAAGGGCCTGCGGGTGGGCACCGCCTCGGTGTCGACCAAGCACGCCAACTTCATCCAGGCCGACGACGGCGGCCGGGCCGACGATGTCCACGCCCTGATGGCGCTGGTCATCGAGCGGGTCCGAGCCGCTACCGGTGTCGAGCTCCATCCCGAGACGCGGTTGGTCGGGTTCGAGCGCGACCCTCGATCTGAGGTTGAGGGTTGATGGTCAGCGGGCGCCTCGGATCCATGGCGGCGGCTCCTACGGCGACCGCCCCGATCGATCCTCGGATCCGGGCCCGTCGCATCGAGGTGCGCCGGGACGAGGGCCACCGTCGCCTGCAGCGCCTCGTCGACGCAGGGATCGTGCTGGGTGTGGCGCTGGCCTTCCTCGCGGCGCTGTTCACGCCGCTGCTCGACGTGGATGCCGTGCGCGTCGCCGGGGCCCAGCACACCGGGGCCGACCTGATCCGCGAGCGAGCGGGGGTCGCCCTCGGCGACCGCCTCGCGTCCGTCGACCTCCCTGGCGTGGGCCGACGTGTCGCGGCACTGCCCTGGGTGGGTACGGTCGCCGTCCACCGCCGGGTCGACGGCGTGGTGACCATCACGGTCACCGAGCGAACCGCCGTGGCTGCCCTGGGAACAGGCCCGGGAGCCCTCCTCGTCGACCGTGATGGCCGGGTGCTCGGCCCGGCCGCAGCCGCGCCAAACGTCGGCCCGGTGGTGGCGCTCACCGGGGTGGGCGCGGCACCGGCCCCTGGGTCGTTCCTCGACGCCGACCAGGCCGATGCGCTCCTCGTGGCCCAGCGGATCGCCCGGGGGGCGCCCGGAGCGGTGGCGTCGTTGGCCGCGGATGGGCTCACGGCTCAGCTCCTGCAGGGCGGAGAGGTTCGCTTCGGCGATGCCTCGCAGCTCGAGGCCAAGGTGCGCTCGTTGCGCACCGTGCTCGATCAGGTCGACCTGCGCTGCTTGGCGGTGCTCGACCTGCGCTTGCCGGGTAGTCCGGTATTGACCCGGGAGGAAGGGTGCTCGTAGCCTCTCGACCAAACCAAGAGGTCAAGCCCTGTCTCGACCTCGACTCGACCTTCAGGCCGGGCCCCGTCGCGGTGCCCGGCCTCGCGCGCATCTCGTGAACCCCTCGTGGAGGTAGGCACCCCAATGGTCGGCAACCCGCAGAACTACCTGGCCGTCATCAAGGTC
>JBKJSO010000146.1:0-3647 GCA_046595835.1 Acidimicrobiales bacterium
CGAGCTCGTGCGCAGCGTGCGCACACCCGCGTCGCTCGAGTACGAGTTCACCGCAGGCGTGGCCACGACCCGGTTCCTCACCGGCATCACCCAGAAGCGGATCCTCGGCGAGCGAGCGCCCGGCGGGAAGGTCTACGTGCCCTCCCGTGGCGCTGACCCGCAGCTCGGCGTGCCCACCACCGAGCAGGTAGAGGTGGCGCAGGTTGGCACGCTCACGAGCTTCTGCGTCGTGAACGTCGCGTTCTACGGCCAGGGCATGGAGATCCCGTACACCTCCGGCTTGATCCTGCTCGACGGATCGGACCTTCCGATCATGCACCTGATCCAGGAGTGCCCGGTCGAGGACGTGCACATCGGGATGCGCGTTGAGGCCGTCTGGGTCGACGACGCCGACATCAAGCCGACCCTCGAGAGCATCCGGTACTTCCGACCCAACGGCGAACCCGACGTCGAGGTCGTGCAGCCGGGAGCGGGGGTGACCTGGTGAGAGACATCGCGGTGATCGCCACCGCGCAGATGCCGAGTGTTCGATCCGAGGTCCGCCTCAACGAGGTCGAGATGCTGATGCCGGTCCTGCAGGAGGTCCGCGCCAAGGCGGGCCTCGACCAGACAGAGATCGGCTTCACCTGCTCCGGTTCGACCGACTACCTCTCCGGGCAGGCCTTCAGCTTCGTGTCGACCCTGGACGGCGTCGGACCGTGGCCGCCCATCCAGGAGAGCCACGTCGAGATGGACGGCGCCTGGGCGCTCTACGAGGCTTGGGTAAAGCTCCAGCTGGGAGAGATCGACACCGCCCTCGTGTACTGCTACGGCAAGTCCTCGCCCGGACCCCTCCATGAGGTGCTGTCCCGCCAGCTCGACCCGTACAGCGTCGGGCCGCTGTGGCCCGACGCCATCAGCCTGGCCGCGCTCCAGGCCCGTGCGATGCTCGACAGCGGCAAGGCCACTGAGGCCGACTTCGCCGATGTGGTCGCCCGCAGCCGCAAGGCCGCACTCGGCAACCCCAACGCCCAGCTGGCTTGGGACCGGGCGGCCGACGCTCTCCTCGCCGAAGAGCCGATGGTCGATCCGCTCCGCAAGCACGACTGCCCACCGATCAGTGACGGCGCCTGTGCGGTGATCCTGGCCGCTGACGACCGGGCTCGGGCTCTCCGCGACCGACCGGCCTGGATCCGCGGCATCGACCATCGCGTGGAGCCGATGGCCCTCGGTGTGCGCGACCTCACCTCCTCGGTGTCGACGAAGTTGGCCGGCAACAAGGTCGGCGTCGCCACCGCACCAGTCGACGTAGCCGAGCTTCACGCGCCCTTCTCGCCTCAGGAGATCATCCTGCGGGATGCGCTCGGCCTCGCCGACCACCCGAACGTCAACCCGTCAGGCGGCGCGTTGGCCGCCAACCCAGTGATGGTGGCTGGCCTCATCCGCATCAGCGAGGTGGCCCAACGGATCATGGATGGCGACGCCTCGCGAGGCGTGGCTCACGCCACGTCAGGGCCGTGCCTGCAGCAGAACCTCGTGTGCGTCCTGGAAGGGGAGGGCTGATGGCAAAGGAGCGCGTCGCCGTCGTCGGCGTCGGGCAGACCAAGCACCAGGCGACGCGCGGCGACGTGTCGATGGCGGGCCTTGTCCGTGAGGCAGCCGTGCGGGCGCTGGCGGACGCGCAGATGTCCTGGGCTGACATCGACGCCGTCGTGATCGGCAAGGCACCCGACTTCTTCGAGGGCGTGATGATGCCGGAGCTCTACCTGGCCGATGCCCTCGGGTGCGTCGGCAAGCCGCTGTTTCGCGTCCACACTGCTGGCTCCGTCGGCGGCTCCACGAGCATCGTCGCCGCACAGCTCGTGGAGGCCGGCATCCACGAGCGGGTGCTCACGGTGGCCTTCGAGAAGCAGTCCGAGAGCGAGGCCATGTGGGCCCTGTCGCTCCCGATGCCCTTCACCCCTCCGCTCCACGCCGGGGCCGGCGGCTACTTCGCGCCGCACGTGCGCTCCTACATGGCCCGCTCCGGGGCCCCCGACCACATCGGGATCCTCGTCGCCCTCAAGGACCGCCAGAACGCCCTCAAGAACCCGTACGCCCATCTCCACGAGCACGACATCAGCTTTGACTCCATCAAGGACTCGATGATGCTCTGGGACCCGATCCGCTACGCGGAGACATGTCCCAGCTCCGATGGCGCGTGCGCCATGGTGCTGGCCGGAGAGTCGGTGGCCGATCGCTCCGACAAGCCAGTGGCCTGGGTGCGGGGAACCGCGATGCGCTCGGAGCCCACGATGTCGGCCGACCGCGACACCGTGCTGCCCAGGGGCGGCTCCGACTGCGCGGCTGACGTGTTCGCCCAAGCCGGGATCACCGATCCCCGCCGTGAGATCGATTGCGTGGAGATGTACGTGCCGTTCTCGTGGTTCGAGCCGATGTGGCTGGAGAACCTCGGCTTCGCCAGCTCGGGTGAGGGCTGGAAGCTGGTGGAGGACGGTGTCACCCAGCTCGATGGCGACCTGCCAGTGAACATGTCGGGCGGGGTGCTGTCGTCGAACCCGATCGGGGCCTCTGGGATGCTTCGCTTCGCGGAGGCCGCCCTGCAGGTGCGCGGCATGGCCGGCGAGCACCAGGTCGACGGCGCCCGCACCGCCGTGGGTCACGCGTACGGCGGCGGTTCCCAGTTCTTCGCGATGTGGGTGGTCGGGGCGGACAAGCCCTGATGCCCGGTCGTCTCGAGGGCAAGGTCGCCATCGTCACCGGAGCGGCGCGCGGCCAGGGTGAGGCCGAGGCTCGCCGGTTCGTGGCCGAGGGTGCATCGGTGCTGCTCTCCGACGTGCTCGACGTCGAGGGCGAAGCGGTAGCGGCGTCGCTGGGGGAACGGTCCGCCTACCGCCACCTTGACGTGAGCTCGGAGCCCGAGTGGATCGACGCCGTCGCCGATGCTCAAGACCGCTTCGGCCCGGTGAGCATCCTCGTGAACAACGCGGGCATCTTGGACTTCGCCCCGATCGACCACCAGGACGTGGAGAAGTTCCGCCGGGTCCTCGACGTCAACCTCGTCGGCGCCATGATCGGGATGAAGACGGTCACCAAGTCGATGCGGGCCGCGGGCGGTGGCTCGATCATCACCATCTCCTCCAACGGAGGCATCTGGGGCCTGCCCTCGCTCGGGGCCTACGTGGCCAGCAAGTGGGCGATCCGTGGCCTCTCGAAGACCGCAGCCCTCGATCTCGGCAAGTACGGCATCCGGGTGAACTCGCTCCACCCCGGCGGCGTCGACACGCCCATGACAAGGGGCGCGGGCGACACGGGCAACAACGACTCGCCGTTCGTGCGGAACCTGCCGATCCCGCGGTTCGCCCACGCCGACGAGATCGCCAACGTGGTCACGTTCCTCGCCAGCGACGAGGCCAGCTACGTGACGGGTGCCGAGTGGAGCGTCGACGGCGGCGCCACCGCCGGCGACCGTTCCTTGCTCGGCTGACCTCGAGGCGGGGCCTGCTCCTCGCCGAGCTCGCGACGTCAGATGGACAGATCGGAGGAGGTGGCGTCGCGAGCTCGCCTCGTGAGCCGCGGACGCACCCGGAACGCATAGACGAGCGCGATCGGCAGGCCGATGAGGAACGGCGCGCCGGCCGCCTGGGCCGTGACCCACGTGGTGCGAC
>JBKJSO010000149.1:0-10084 GCA_046595835.1 Acidimicrobiales bacterium
GGAGATGCGGATCTCGCTGGCGGAAGGTGTGCACGATCCCCAGCGCTGCCGTTGGTTGGTGACCCACTGGATCGACCGCGGCGCCGGCAGGTCGTAGCGCTTGGCCAGCTGGGCGGCTCGACGTGGCAGGTCGACGGTCTTGGCGGTGTGCTGGCGCTCGAGCTTGGCCACGAGGTCCGTGACGTACTCGGCCTCCTGCGCCTTGCTCATCCACTGGGGCATCCGCACGACGATGCGACCGTCGACGATGCGGGCCGACACCGACTTGCGGCGCTTCGTCGAGCGGACGACCTCGACCTCCATCGTCGGAATGCCGACGGGCGGGGGGGTGACACCGGCGTCGGCGAGCCGGACGGTGGGGCGACCTGCAGCCTGCTCCTCGGTCCATCCGTCGATCGACCCCGACCAGAGCGCGTCCACCCGTTGACCCTACCGACGTCGTCAGATCTGGTCGGGCACGGTGAGCTCGTCGGGGTCGACGAGCAGCACGCGCTCGCCGAGGCGCTCCGGGCCGCCCGGGCCCACCTCGACCCACCGCCCGCCGAGGTTGGGGAGCCGCACGAAGGGTGCGCCGAAGCGCCCCTCGAGGGCGTACACGAGGCCCCCGTGGGTCACCACGATGGCCTCGCCGTGCGGCACGAGGTCGTGGATCCGGATGAGCGCGGCGATGGCTCGCCCGATCACGGCGTCGTCGGGCTCCCATCCAGGTGGTCGTCGGCGGGGGCCACCGTCTTCGGTCACCTGGGCCGCGGGAGCGCCAGCCTCGGCCGATCCCTCGATGGGAGGCGGGGGACCGAGGTACCCCGGCCAGTCGCGCTCGATGTCAGCCCGGGTGAGCCCCTGCCACTCGCCGGCGTGGCGCTCCCGCAGGTCGGGGTCGAGCACGAGCGGGCCCACCCCGAGCTCGCCGGCGATGATGGCGGCCGTCTCGGCGGCGCGCTGCAGGTCGGACGACACGATCGCATCCACCACGCCGAGCGCACGGCTGGCGTGCTGCGCCTGGCGGCGGCCCAGGTCCGTGAGCGCGGGGTCGGCCTGCCCCTGCCAACGTCCGTCAGCGTTCCACTCGGACTGGCCGTGGCGGATGAGCAGGACCCGGGTCATGACGCCCGAACCTACCGGGGCACCGCCGGACGATCGGCCGCTCGCGGGGCGCGGTGGCTTACGCTCGGACCGTGATCACGCACGGTCGGACGGAGGGCGCTGCCGCCTGAGGGCGGTGGCGGGCGACGGCCGTGGTCGTGCTGCGACTCTTCGCCGGTGCTCGCGAGGCGGCCGGCACCGGACGTGATGACGTACCTGGTCGCACCGTCGGCGAGGTGATCGACGCGGCCCGAGCTCGCTACGGCTCGTCGTTTGCCGACGTCGTCGAGCACTGTCAGATCTGGCGCAACGGCGAGCCCTCGCAGGTCTCCGATCCGGTGACCGACGCCGACGAGGTGGCTGTCCTCCCGCCCGTGTCGGGGGGTCTCGCCTGATGGCGGGAGCGGACACGGCGACGAAGCGCTCGGGGCGGCGCTATGTCGTCGTGTACGACATCAACGGCCCGCGCGTGCGTCTCGGCATCGTGTGGTTCGTCGTCGCGGCCGCCGCCATCGGGATCGGACCGCTGCCAACGGCGGTCGTCTATGGCGGAGCCGCGGCTGTCGCCGCCGCCCAGACGGCCCGCAGCTGGCGGAAGCGCAGGAACCGACCCGATGAGGTCATCGCGGCCGCCATGGCCGCGCTCATCGGGGCAGGGGCGTGCTTCGGTGCCGGTGGCGCGGGGCTCGGCATCCTCGCCGGCGTGATGCTCGCGGTGCTACGAGCCACGGGCGACACGGCCTCGCGCAACCCCACGCTCGTCGACGCCGGCTGGACGATCCAATGCGCGCTGCCGCCGGGCCTCGTCGCCATGTCGATGGTGCTGCTGGCCCGCCTCGACCAGGGCTCGGCCTTCGCGCTGCTCCTGCTCGTGTCGGCGTACGAGATCGGCGACTACCTCATCGGGTCCGGTGCTCGAAACCCCTACGAGGGCCCTGCCGCAGGAGCGGGGGCGATCGTGGTGATCACCTTCATCATCTCCACGCTGCCGATCTCCACGCTCGACTTCGGCGAGGCCTGGCTGTTCGGCGGCTTCGTGGTGCTGCTCGCTCCCCTCGGCCAGCTCCTCGCGTCGGGGCTGCTGCCCAGCGCGAAGTCGCCCGCCTCCGCGCTGCGGCGCCTCGACTCGCTCCTCATCGCGGCACCGGTCTGGTGCTTCGGGGTGGGTCTGCTCGCCTGAAGCCGATTGCGTCGGCGTCAGGTCACAGCGTCAGGTCAGAGCGCCTCGAGGTTCTGGGCGACGAACTCCCAGCTCACCAGGTGCTCAAGGAACGCGCTCACGTAGTCGGGTCGCCGGTTGCGGTAGTCGACGTAGTAGGCGTGCTCCCACACGTCGATCGTGAGGAGCGGCGTCTCGCCGTGCCGGAGAGGGAGGTCGGCATCGGAGGTGTGGGTCACCGTGAGCGTCGAGCCGTCGTGGACGAGCCAGGCCCACCCGGATCCGAAGTGGGTGGCGGCCGCCTCGTTGAGCTCCTTGCTGAAGGCGTCGAACGACCCGAAGGCGTCCGTCAGCGCATCGGCGAGGGCACCCTCGGGGGCGCCGCCGCCGATGGGCGACATGCACTGCCAGTAGAAGCTGTGGTTCCAGTGCTGGGCGGCGTTGTTCAGGAGCTCGCCGGGCTCGGCCTCGCCGATGAGGTGCTCGAGCTCATCGTCGGACCCTTCGCCACCCGTGAGCTCGTTGAGCTTGGTGACGTAGCTCTCATGGTGCTTGCCGTGGTGGAGCTCGAGGGTCTCGCGGCTGAGGTGCGGCGTGAGCGAGTCGAGGGCGTAGGGCAGCGGCGGGAGTGTGAAAGCCATGGTTCGAACGTACCCAGATGGCCCACGATCCCAACCGCGGGGCGCCGAGGATGGTTGAGGTGGGCTGTTCACCTCTGTAGGTTTCGAGCGCTGTCCCCTAGCGCGAGGTGAACCGTGGAGATCTTCAAGAACTTTGCCGATCCGAGCGGACCGCTCTCGATGCTGATCCGAGCGTCGCACGTCCTCGCCGGGATCACCTGGATCGGCTTGCTCTACTTCTTCAACTTCGTGCAGACGCCGTCGTATGCCGAGCTCTCCGACGGGGCCCGGTCCGAGGCACTCCGCAAGCTCACGTTCCGAGCGCTGTGGTGGTTCCGCTACGCCGCCCTGCTCACGTTCCTGTTCGGCATCACGCTGATGACGATCGAGGGCGACGGCAAGAACATGGACGAGTACCTCTCCGGCGTGGGGGGCACCGCCATCCTCACCGGCATGCTGTTCGGCACCACGATGTTCCTGAACGTGTGGGGCATCATCTGGCGGCATCAGAAGGTGATCATCGCCAGCGCCGAGTCGGTCGCCAGCGGTGGATCCGCGAACCCCGACGCTGCCGCGCTGGCCAAGCCCGCCGCTCGGGCCTCGCGTGCCAACACGTTCATGTCGATCACGATGCTGTGGTTCATGGTGTTCGCCGCGCACGGCGCCGTGTGGTTCACCGGCATCGGTGGCACGGTGGGCTACTGGGCGCTCGTGCTGGTGCTGTGGGCCTTCGTGGAGGGCTCGGCGCTGGGGCTCATCGGTGGCTTCGACAGCGCGTTCAACAAGCTCGCGTTCGACAAGCACCGCAACACGATCATCGGCGGCTTCATCATGCTCGCTGTCATCTACTTCGTCGGCTGGGAGCTGATCCTCGCCGTCTGACCCGATGGGTCAGGAGACGGTCAGCTCGGCCTCCATGCCGGCGGACTGGTGACCGGCGACATCGCAGTAGAGCGTGTAGGTGCCAGCGGGGAGGGTGAGCTGGCCGGAGTCTCGGTCGCCCACCTTCAGCTTGAAGCCCGACTGGCCCTTCACGAGCAACGTGTGGGCGACGCTGCCAGCGTTCTCGTAGGTGATGTCGATGCAGCCCGCCGACGCCTCGTAGGCCGTCGCGTCGAACTGCAGCTTGTCCAGCGCCTTCACGGTGAGCGACGAGGCCACGGTGGCACACCCGTTGGCCTTCGAGTCGGCGCCGCTGCTGCCGCAGGCGGAGAGGGCGGTGGCCAGCGCAGCGGCGCCAGCGATGCAGGTGAGTGTCCGTCGCATGGTGGAGAACGGTAGCGGGGGCCCCCACCCGTTCGGCCAGTCGTCGCCCGGCCCCCGACAGGGGGCGGGTACGCTCGGGCC
Organism: Acidimicrobiales bacterium; assembly: GCA_046595835.1. GTDB lineage: Bacteria > Actinomycetota > Acidimicrobiia > Acidimicrobiales > VFJN01 > VFJN01. Next base: position 4,210 of record JBKJSO010000149.1, read on the forward strand.
CATGTCCGCCGACCTCGCGCTCCTCCTCGATTCTGCGTATCTCGGCGACCTCCCCGCCCGCCCCATGGCGGAGGTGCGGGCGATGCGCACGAGCTGCCAGGAGGTGGAGACGGCGCTGTCGATGCTGCGGCGGGTGGTACAAGGCCGTCTCGACATCGTGGGCCTCGAGCTCACCCGGCGGGTCGACGGTGGCGATCCCGCCGACCTCCCCGATCTCATCGCTCGCCTGCCCGAGCTGCTGGCCGACCGTACCCACGCGCCGGGCGTCGGGCGCCTGCCGCAGATCATGGCGCCCGGTGAGCTGCCTCCCGAGCTCGATGCCGAGCTCGATGCGATCCTGGGCTCGGGGCGCCTGGCCGACCTCCCTGGCCTCGACGATGAGGTCCTGCGCTCGCTCGCCGACCAGCTCGAGACCTTCGAGCACAAGGTGTCCGGCCAACGCCAGGCCCTGTTCGACCGCATCGATGCCCTCCAGGCCGAGATCACCCGGCGGTACAAGACGGGCGAGGCCACCATCGAAGCGCTCCTCCAGTAGTTCGCGCTCGACTAACAGTTGCTCGCGGCTGTCGCGTACCCTGGCGGCATGAAGGAGGAGCTTGAGCACCGCTGGCACGACCTCGGCGAGTTCATCCGCGACCAGCGACGGGTGGGCCACCTGTCGCTGCGGAAGCTCTCTGAGATGGCGGGGATCTCCAACCCCTACCTGAGCCAGATCGAGCGGGGGCTGCGCAAGCCGTCGGCCGAGATCCTCCAGCAGATCGCCCGAGCCCTCGAGATCTCCTCGGAGACCCTCTACGTGCGGGCCGGGATCCTCGAAGAGCGAGAAGGCGCCGATCTGGTGGCTGAGATCCGCCGGGATCCCGAGCTCTCCGAGGAGCAGAAGAAGACGCTCATCCGGATCTACAGCTCGTTCCGGCACGAGAACGAGATCGACAAGGCACCTGACGGGGAAGAACTGGTCGACGCCGAGCGTTGATGACCGACGGGCCCCCGTGACCCATCGCCGACATGCGCCGACTCGCCGTCCTCTCCCTGCACACGTCTCCACTCGCCCAGCCCGGTCAGGGCGACAGCGGCGGGATGAACGTCTACGTCCGTGAGCTGGTGTCAGCGCTGGCCCAGGCCGGTGTGCAGACCGACGTCTTCGTGCGCCGGTGGGACGATGTCAGCCCCGAGATCGTCGAGGTCGAGCCCGGCTTCCGGGTTGTGCACGTCGATGCCGGCCCGGTCGAGCTGGCCAAGGAGCAGCTGCCCGATGTCGTCGACGCCTTCGCCGATGGTGTGCGCGAGCACCTCTTGCGCCTCGGCGACGTCGACGCCCTCCACGCCAACTACTGGCTGTCGGGTGTGGCTGGTCATCGCCTGAAGCACGAGCTCGACCTGCCCCTCGTGTCCACCTTCCACACGCTGGCGCGGGTGAAGGCGGAGACGGGCGACGCCGAGCCGCAGCTTCGCGTGCACGCGGAGGCGCAGGTGATCGGTTGTTCCGACGCCATCCTCGCCAGCTGCGTGGCGGAGGCGGATCAGCTCGTCCGCCTCTACGGCGCCGACCCGGCGCGCGTCGAGATCGTGGCCCCAGGCGTCGACCACGCCTTCTTCTCACCGGGCGAGCGAGCGGGTGCTCGCCGGGCGCTGGGCCACCTCGACCTCGGCGAGGGTCCGGTGCTCCTCTTCGTCGGCCGCATCCAGCCCCTGAAGGGCCTCGATGTGGCGGTGCGGGCGCTGGCCGCCCTGGGTCGGCCCGATGCCACGCTCGTGGTGGTCGGCGGGGCCAGCGGGCCCGAGGGCGCCGCGGAGGTCGAGCGCATCGACAAGCTCGTCGCGGAGCTTGGCCTGGCCGACCAGATCCGCTTCGTGGCGCCGGTGCCGCACCACTTGCTCTCCACCTACTACCGTGCCGCCGATGTGTGCCTCGTGCCGAGCCGGTCGGAGTCGTTCGGTCTTGTCGCTCTCGAGGCCGCCGCGTGCGGCACCCCGGTGGTGGCGGCGGCCGTCGGTGGGCTGCGCACGTTGGTGGAGCACGAGCGCACGGGCTTCCTCGTAGAGGGCCGCGACCCTGCCGCCTACGCGGCCTACGCCCGCGAGATCCTCTCGGTGCCCACGGTGGCTGATGAGCTCGCCCAGCGCGCCGCGTTGCGAGCCCGCGACTACACGTGGTCCACCGCGGCTGCCCGCCTGCGCCGCGTCTACGGCGACATCACGGCCGGCTCCCTCGTCGACTGTTCGTAGCCATCACTCCATGACCACACCGCCGAGCCACGAGCATCTGCGGGCGTTGGAGGCGCAGATCGACACCTGGCTGGCGGTGCAGCTGGCGGAGAACCCGGTGGTCGCCGCCGTGGAGCGTGACACGGAGTCGGGGGAGCGCCGCTGGTTCGTGCGCGTGCACGGCGAACAGAAGGACGTCTTCACGATCTGGTTCCACCTGCGCCAGCGCACGCTGCACTACGAGACCTACGTGATGCCGGCCCCCGAGGAGAACCACGCCGCGCTCTACGAGCACCTGCTGCGTCGCAACCTGAAGCTCTACGGGGCTGCCTTCGCCATCGGCGACGAGGACGCGGTGTTCCTCGTCGGCCAGCTGGCCAATGAGGCCGTCACCGACGACGAGCTCGACCGCCTGCTGGGCTCCCTCTACGCCTGGGTGGAGCAGTTCTTCCGGCCGGCCATGCGGATCGGCTACGCCAGTCGGTTCAAGGGCTGAGAAGTTCCATTGCATCTCATATGATCTCCATATAGCCTGCGCAGGACGGCGGGGCGCAGCTCGTCAACACCCGATCGGGGAAGCGGTGAGCGAGCCCACCCCCGCCGTCGCCCCCGAGGCGTGCCGCGGGGCAGGTACCGTCTGGCCATGGCCGTGCTGCAGGTGATCGGTGGGGGACGCATGGGCGAGGCGCTCGTCGGTGGGCTGCTCGCCGCGGGCGGCATCGCGGCGGCCGACGTGCACATCGTCGAGCCCGTCGAGGAGCGGCGCACGCAGCTGGCCGACCTGCTCCCCGGCGTGGACGTCGGTACCGAGCCGGTCGCGTCCGAGGGCACGGTGATCGCCGTGAAGCCAGGCGATGTCGCCACCGCCTGCCGTGCCGCGGCCGGGGCGGGCTCGGGCCGCGTGCTGTCGATCGCGGCTGGGGTCACCATCGCCGCGCTGGAGGCCGACCTGACGCCGAGCACCCCCGTGGTGCGGGCCATGCCGAACACCCCTGCCCTCGTCGGCGTGGGTGCGGCGGCCATCGCCCCGGGCACGTCCGCCTCGGACGACGACCTGGCCTGGGCGGAGGCGCTGCTCGGTGCGGTCGGCACGGTGGTGCGCGTCAAGGAGTCGCTGCTCGACGCCGTCACCGGCTTGTCGGGCTCGGGCCCCGCGTACGTGTTCCTCGTGGCCGAGGCGCTCATCGACGCCGGCGTGCTGGCCGGGCTGCCTCGTGAGATCAGCACGAGCCTCTCGATCCAGACCCTCCTCGGCGCCGCCACGCTCCTGGCCAAGGGCGACGACGGCCCCGAGGCGCTGCGGGCCGCCGTGACCTCGCCCGGTGGCACCACGGCTGCGGGCCTTCGCACCCTCGAGCAGCACGGCGTGCGGGCTGCCTTCCTCGAGGCCGTGGCCGCCGCCACCGAGCGCTCCCGTCAGCTCGGCGCCTGAGCCCGCGACCGGACAGGTGTTCCTGGCCCACATGGCCCACTAGCCACAGGAGCCACAGGTGCGTACGCTTCGGCCACCATCTGCGGAGAAGGGTGCCTTCCATGGCGACGTCCCCAGCGCGCGCTCGGTTCCTCACACCCGCTGAGGTGGCCGATCTGCTGCGAGTCTCATCGATGACCGTGTACCGCCTCATCAAGGCCGGTGAGCTGCGTGCCGCGCGGATCGGCAAGTCGTACCGGATCAGCGAGGACGACGTCGACGCGTACCTCGCGGCCCGCTTCAGCGACGCCGGGTAGGCGTCGCCCCGACCGACGCCGGTAGCGTCGCAGGGGCCATGGCCCCGCGCTTCGACACGATCACCTTCCTCTCCGACTACGGCACCGGCGACGAGTTCGTGGGTGTGGTGCACTCGGTGATCCGGTCGATCGCGCCGCAGGTGACGGTGGTGGACCTCACGCATGAGATCCCGCCCTACGACGTGCGGGCCGGGTCGCTCACCCTCGGGCGCTCGGCGCAGTACCTCTGCCCGGGCGTGGTGCTCGCCGTCGTCGATCCAGGCGTGGGCACCGAGCGCCGCGGTGTGGCCGTGGAGGTCGGAGGCGGGGAGAGCTACCTCGTGGGTCCCGACAACGGGCTGCTCGCCTCGGCGGTGGCCATGAGCGGCGGCGCCACGGCGGCGGTCGCCCTCACCAACCCGCACTACCAGCTACCGGCGCCGGGCCCCACCTTCGCCGGGCGCGACGTGTTCGCCCCGGCCGCTGCCCACCTCTGCAACGGCGTGGCACTCCACGAGCTCGGCCCCGCGGTCGACCCGGTGTCGCTCCTGCCCGGCCTGCTGCCGCTGCCCCGGGACGACGATGGCACCCTGGTGGCACAGGTGATCTGGGTCGACCGCTTCGGCAACTGCCAGCTCAACGTCGACCCCGACGAGATCGAGCACCTCGGCGCCCGCGTGCAGCTCCGCTGGGGCGACGACGTTCGCGTGGCCGAGCGGGCCGTCACCTACCAGGGCATCGCCCCCGGCCAGGTCGGGCTCGTGATCGACAGCTACGGCATGCTCTCGGTGTGCCTCGGGAGGCGGTCGGCGGCCGACGAGCTCTCGTTGCACGTCGGCATGGAGATCGCCCTCGTGCAGCCGGGCGCTGACGAGGCGAGCGCACCCGTCGACTCCCAGCCCGTCACCCTCACCCCCCGGAGCACCTCATGAGACCAGGCACCACCATCGTGATGGCCATCCTCCTCGCCCTCATCCTGGGCGCCGCGGTCCTGCAGCTCTTCGTGCTCGCCCGGTAGCGAGCGCGTCGTCTCCCACCCGGTTTGTGCTGGTCAGACGCGGGCGGCGAGCTGGTCGCGGGTGAAGCGCTTGGCACCGCCGCGCACGAGCCAGAGCGCGATCACCCAGATCCCGCCGCCGATGCCGATCGCGATCGGCAGGGGAGCGAGGAGCAGACCGCTCGACTGACCCACCGACAAGAAGATGAGCGGCAGGATCACCGCGCCGCCGAGCTGGTTGGCCTCCTGGCTCGTGCGAGCTCTCGCGGACACGCGCACCATCACGGCGATCCCCAGGGTTGCCACGGCCGGACCGACCCAGAGGATCATCACCATCCAGAGCTGGGTGGGCACGAAGATGCGGTGCAGGATGGGCCACGCCACCCCGTTGGCCACGATGCAGAAGCTGACGAACCCGATCCACGACACGGCCAGTGCGGGGATGAAGGCGGTGAGCAGCTTGGCGAGGAAGAGGTCGCGCTCCGAGATCGGGAGGTGCAGCAGCGATTCGAGCGTCTTGCGCTCCTTCTCGCCTGCGAAGGCGTCCGCCGCGAGCACGGCCGACACCATGAGCGGCACGATGAGGAACAGCGGCGCCAGCAGGTAGCCGTTCACGAGAACGATGAGCTGCTCCCGGGCCGGCAGCTCAAGGATGGGGCGAGCCATGTCGCCGGGCATCGAGCCGAGGATGCGTCCCACGTCGGGGTTGTCGGCGGCCCGGGCCGCCAAGCCCACGAGGAGCGGCAGCACGATCATCAGTAGCGCCGGAACCGCGATCATCGGGATCACGACGGCCTTCGAGCGGCGCACCGCGATGAGGTCTTTGGCGATGATGGCGCGGATCACCGGCCAGCTCCTCGCGGGCGTGCGGTTCTGAGTCGCCGCTGGAGCGGTCATCGGCCACCACCTCCGATGGCGCCGCTGATGAGCGCGGCGGTGGCCTGTGCAGCGTCGCGTCCTTCG
>JBKJSO010000254.1:0-6760 GCA_046595835.1 Acidimicrobiales bacterium
GTCGAAGGGCTCGCGGTGCCCGGATCGCTTCACGACGACCAGCGACACCTCCTCGAGGCGCTCGAAGGTGGTGAAGCGCCGCCCACAGTCGATGCACGCCCGGCGGCGGCGGATCGAGATGCCGTCGTCGGCCTGTCGGGAGTCGACGACCTTGTCGTCGAAGGAACCGCAGGAGGGACACCGCACGCACTGCACGGTACTGGCCTGCGGGCGCCGCGGCGGGGTCGGCCGTTGATCAGGGCAGCTGCAGGCGCTGGCCCACGATGATCGGTGCGTCCCCGTTGAGGTCGACGAGTCGGTCGACCTCAAGCCGCACATCGCCCCCGGCATGGAGCCCACGGGCGATCGACCAGAGGGTGTCGCCCGGCTGCACGACGTGCACGGCGGGCATCGAGGTGCCGGCGACGGAGGTGGGGGTGCCGCCGCCGGCGGTCCTGGCCAGGACAGCGCTGACCAGGAGGAGGGTCGCCGCCACCAGAACGGCCACCAGGACCAGCACGACCACTCGCCGGCGCCGGTAGATCGCCCGCTGGGCGAGGGCAGCCGGGGCCCGGCCGCCCTCGAGCACCCGCAGAGGAGGGCGCCTGGGCGTGCCGGGCCCCGGCGGGACCGTGGCGGGCCGGATGCGAGGGTGGGTCTGGAGCTGGAGCGCTGCTGCGGAGGACATAGCGGTAAGTCTCCTCAGAGGGTGTGACAGTCGATTGGCGAGGGAGCCGGCGGGGCGAAGGAACGGATGTTCCGGGAACGCCTGTTCGCCAGGACATCACCCTACCGCCGAACACCCGTTCGTCGTCAAGTCCCAATCGAACAGCCGTGCGACGAACGGGTGTTTGCCCTGCACCGCGGCGTTCGGTAGGGTCACGAACACCTGTATGGCACTGGAGGCCACGATGGCTGATGTCCACCTCACCCCCCGGCAGCGCGAGATCCTCGAGGTCATCGAGCAGCACCAGCGCGACCGCGGCTTCCCGCCGTCGGTGCGCGAGATCGGCGCGGCCGTCGGCCTCACCTCGCCGTCCACGGTGCACGCCCACCTCGCCACCCTCGAGAAGCTCGGCTTCCTGCGCCGGGACCCCACCAAGCCCCGGGCCATCGAAGTGCGCTTCGACGCCACGTCGGGCGCGCCGGTGGAGCGCCGGCCCGTGCGCCACGTTCCCCTGGTGGGCGACGTCGCCGCCGGTACGGACGTGCTCGCACAGGAGAACATCGAAGAGACCCTGCCCTTGCCCGCCGACTTCACCGGCGAGGGCGACCTGTTCATGCTCCGCGTGCGCGGCGACTCCATGGTGGAGGCCGCCATCGTCGACGGGGACTTCGTCGTCTGCCGGGCCCAGGGCACGGCCGATAACGGTGACATCGTCGTCGCCGGAATCCCCGGCGACGAAGCCACCGTGAAGACCTACCGCCGCAAGGGCGCGACGATCACACTGCTGCCCTCCAACGCCCGGCTCGCGCCCATGGAGTTCGACGCCAACGACGTGACGATCTACGGCAAGGTCGTCACCGTGCTGCGCCGGCTCTGAGGCCGACTACCGCCGCTGCCCCGTTCTGACCGACAATGGGGTAGATGCCCCGCACGTCCCGTTGTCTCGTCGCGCTCGCAGTCGGGCTGATCGCCTTGGCTGGCGTCCCCGCGCACGCGGTGCCGGCCGCCAACGACCCGGTCTTCGCGCAGGGCCTGCAGTGGGGCTTGGCGCGCATCGGTGCACCAGCGGCGTGGAGCCGCGGCACGGGCCGAGGCGTGACGATCGCGGTGATCGACTCGGGTGTGGACCTGCAGCACCAGGACCTGCGGGACAAGATCGTCGGCTCGGTGAGCTGCATCGGCGCCAACGGCGATCCAGCCCGCTGCGCCGGCTCGGCCCAGGACGACAATGGCCACGGCACACATGTGGCGGGGATCGCTCTGGCGAGCACCAACAACAGCGTGGGGATCGCCGGCGTGGCGCCCGATGCACGGCTCGTCGCCGTGCGCGTCCTCGCCAACGACTGCACAAGCACAGGCTGCACGGCCAGTGGCACCGCGGCGGACGTGGCGGCAGGGATCCGCTGGGCCGTCGACCACGGCGCCCGCGTGATCAACCTCTCCCTCGGGGGCGGGACCACGCAGTCGGCGCTCGGTTGCAGCTTCTGTGACGCCATCGACTACGCCTGGGGCAAGGGCGCCATCGCGGTTGTCGCGGCCGGGAACGACGCCGTGCTGCCCGCCGGCTTCGCCGACGAGCCCGCCCTGATCGTCACCTCCACCACCCGCGACGATGCCCGGGCCTCGTACTCCAACGCGAGCTCCTCGGTGCTGCGCTCAGCCCGCTGGCCCGTGGCGGCCCCTGGCGGCGAGGCGGAGACCCAGGCCACCGACTGCGCCACGGGCGGCACCCCCAAGGGCATCCTGTCCACGTACTGGAGCGTGGGGCAGACGAACCAGTACGCGTGCCTGGCCGGCACCTCCATGGCGACCCCCCACGTGAGCGGCGCCCTCGCGGTGCTGCTCAGCATGGGCTACACACCCCAGGGTGCCATCGAGCGCCTGCTGGGCACGGCCACCGACCTCGGCCCGCCGGGGCGGGACGACAGCTTCGGCTACGGCCGCATCGACCTCGCGGCCGCCGTCGGTCCCGCAGCGGCCACCACCACCACGGCAGGGACTGCTTCCACTGCGGTGCCGTCCACCGCTGGGAGCACCACCCGACCCGGGGGCACCGTCACCACCGCTCCCGCCACACCGTCGAGCACCCTGCCCCCGCCCGTGGATCCGAGCGTCCCCGCCGTCTCCACACCCGAGGTGGCCGCCCGGACGCCATTCACCCCCGCCCCAGGCGAGGGCGACCCCTCAGGCCTCCTCGTGACGCTGGCCGTGGCCGCGCTGCTCGCTGCCGCGGCGGGCACCGCGATCACCGCCCGGCGCCTGCAGCGCTGACCTCAGCCCCCAGCGACGTCAGCGCCGGTGGTGAGCACAGCGTGGAGCACCGCGTAGGTGCGCTCGAGCGAGGCGCGCTCGACCCGCTCGTCGGCGGTGTGGGCGAGGGTGGGGTCGCCCGGCCCGAGGTTGCACGCTGGGATCCCGGCGGCGGCAAAGCGAGCCACATCGGTCCAGCCGAGCTTGGCTCGCACCGGCAGGCCGTGGTCCTCGATGAGCGCGCGCAGCACGGGTTGATCGAGGCCGGGCGCGGCGGCGGGCGCCACGTCGAGGACCGTCACCTCGTCGCCGTCCTCGAGGGTGGGCGCGAGCAGTGAGCGCACCTCTGCCTCCGCCTCGGCCGGCGTGCGATCCGGCGCGAAGCGTCGGTTCAGCGTGACCGTGGCGAGATCGGGCACGACGTTGCCGGCCACGCCGCCGGACACCGCCACGGCCTGCAAGGCCTCTCGGTACTCGCAGCCGTCGATCACCGGTCGCCGGTCGGCGAAGCCCTCCACCGCCCGCAGCACCGCGCCGAGGCGATGCACGGCGTTACGTCCCATCCACGGTCGGGCTGTGTGGGCGCGGGCGCCGTGGACGGTGACCTCGAGGCGCATGGTGCCCTGGCACCCGGCCTCGATCTCGCCGCAGGTGGGCTCACCGAGGATGGCGACGTCACCCGCGAGCAGGTCGGGCCGATCCCGCATCAGATGGCCGAGGCCGTTGTGCTCGGAGCTCACCTCCTCCCCCGCGTAGAACACCCAGGTCACGTCGACGGCCGGCTCCGGCACGGCTTCGGCCAGGGCCAGCATCACGGCCAACCCCCCCTTCATGTCCGCGGCGCCGAGGCCCCAGAGCACGTCGTCCTCGATGCGAGCGGTGCCGTTGCCGTTGACCGGCACGGTGTCGGTGTGACCGACGAGCAGCACGCGCAGACCACGACCGAGCTGGGTGCGGGCCACGAGGTTGGCGCCGACTCGCACCACCTCGAGATGGCCGAGCGCCCGAAGATCCGCCTCGATGCCATCGGTGATCGCCGCCTCGTCGTGGCTCACCGAGGGGACGTCGATCAGCGCTGCGGTACGAGCGAGGAGGTCGGGGCCGGCCATCCGTCCAGCCTATGAGGACAGGTGGCCCCGGCCGGTACGGTTGCCGACCGTGACCACTACTCCCTCCGCCACCAGCGGCGCCCGCGGCACGGGCCTCGCTACTCGCACCCCGGACGCGCGCATCCTCGACGTCTGGTTCCTGTGCCCCGAGCTCGACAACGCGCCCGGCCCTGCTGGCACAGCGATGCTGACCCCCGCCGAGGCGACGGCTGTGCTCGGCGCCGACATCACTGATGCGCTGGGCGCCGATGCGGTGCGCAACATCGAGGTGGTGCCGGTAACCACCACCATCGCTGACCTCGCCGCTGCGCCCATCGACACCCACGACGCCTACCTGCGCCTGCACCTTCTCTCGCACCGACTCGTGCAGCCCAACACGATCAGCCTCGATGGCATCTTCGGCTTGCTGCAGAACGTGGCCTGGACCCAGCTCGGCCCGGTCGCACCCGATGAGCTCGATGCGGCCCGCCTGCGGGCCCGCGCCACGGGCGTGCCGCTGCTCGTCCACTCGCTCGACAAGTTCCCTCGCATGGTCGACTACGTGGTGCCCAGCGGCGTGCGAATCGCGGATGCCGACCGGGTACGTCTCGGGGCGCACCTCGCCGAGGGCACCACCGTGATGCACGAGGGCTTCGTGAACTTCAACGCGGGCACGCTCGGCACCTCGATGGTGGAGGGTCGCATCAGCCAGGGCGTGGTGATGGGCGAGGGCTCCGACCTGGGCGGCGGTGCATCGGTGCAGGGCACCCTCTCCGGTGGCGGCAAGCAGCGGGTACGGATCGGCGAGCGCTGCCTCATCGGCGCCAACGGCGGCATCGGGATCTCCCTCGGCGACGACTGCGTTGTGGAGGCCGGGCTCTACGTCACGGCCGGAACGATCGTGACCCTTCCCGGCGGTCAGCTGGCAAAGGCCATCGACCTGAGCGGCCAGTCCAACCTGCTCTTCATTCGCAACAGCACCTCCGGTGTCGTGGAGGTTCGCCCGCGCGCCGGCAGCACCGTGGAGCTCAACACCGCCCTGCACGCCAACTGAACCCCCAAGCCGCTTCTGTGCGCAGCCACCCACGCATCCCGTGGCTGCCGGTGCACAGAACGGGTGGTCAGCCGGCCGCGGCCAGCCGTTCGGCCACCAGGGCGATGCGGTCGTCGGGCTGCACGACCGCGATGCGCACGTGGTCGGCGGCGGCGGGGCCGTAGAACTCGCCGGGCGACACCAGGACGCCGCCCTCCTCGGCCAGCCGGCGGGTGAGCGCCCACGCGTCGCCCCGGCGCGCGGGCGCCCACAGGTAGAACGCGCCCGCCGGCATCGGCGCCTCGATGCCGATCGACGCCAGCGCGGCCCGCATCACCGCGAGCCGGCGGCGGTAGCGGGCCCGCTGCTCGTCGACGTGCACGTCGTCGCCCCATGCCGCCACCGCGGCGGCCTGCACGGGACCGGGCACCATGAAGCCGGCGTGCTTGCGCACCTCGGCGAGGTAGTGGACGAGGTCGGCGTCGCCGGCATAGAAGCCCGCTCGGACGCCCGCCAGGTTGGAGCGCTTCGAGAGCGAGTGGACGGCCAGCACGCCGTCGGGGCCGTGCTCGAGGATCGTGCGGGGCGGGCCGTCCCAGGTGAACTCGACGTAGCACTCGTCCGAGAGCACCGGCACACCCCGAGCGCGACCCCACGCGGCAGCCGCGCCCAGGTCCGTCAGCTCACCGCTCGGGTTGGCGGGCACGTTGACCCAGAGGCACAGGGCACGCCGGGCATCGGCGTCAGCGATGTCGTCGAGGTGCTCGTAGGAGACGGCCCGACAGCCGGCCAACGTGGCGCCCATCGCGTAGGTGGGGTAGCAGACGGCCGGGTAGAGCACCGTGTCGAGATCAGGGCGCCGGAGCCGCAGCCACTGAGGAACGCCCGCCACCAGCTCCTTGGTGCCCACGCAGGCGGCCAGGTCGGCGGGATCGACGGTCACCGCCAGGCGGCGAGCCATCCATGCCGACGCCGCCTCGCGGTAGGCGAGGGTGCCGATCGACGGTGGGTAGCCGCGCTCGGCCCCGGACGTGGCGAGCGCCTCGAGAACGATCTGCGGCGGCGGATCGCACGGCGTGCCGATTGAGAGGTCGACCAGGCCGCCCGGCAGCGCCGCGCCCAGCGCCTTCACGTCGTCGAGGCGGTCATACGGGTAGGGCGGGGGGACGAAGGGCTCAGTGGTCGTGACGGGCTCGCTCACGATCAGGCCACCACGTACTCGACGAATCGCCCGAGGGCGGCGTCGTCGAGTCGAACTCGCAGGCGCATGGCGCCGTCGGCGGGAAGCTCAACGAGCACCTCACCCTCACGGTGGATGGCGGCCAGCAGATCACCCCGGTCGTAGGGGATGGACAGCTCCACCACGTTGGTGAGCGCCCGCAGGCGGTCGGCCACAGTGTGGAGCAAGCCGTCCACGCCCTCACCGCTGGCCGCGCTGAACGCCACCGACCCCTGGTGGCTGCTGGCGAGCCGTTCGGCGGCCTCGGGCGCGAGGTCGGCCTTGTTGAACGCGAGCAGCTCGGGGACGTCATCGGCCCCGATCTCGCGCAACACCGTGCGCACTGCGTCGATGTTGCCGGGCACGTCGAGGGCCGACGAGTCGACGACGTGCACGAGGAGATCGGCGTCGGCGGCTACGGCAAGGGTGGGCTTCATCCGCAAGCTGCCCCACGATCTCGTGGAGGCCTTCAAGTCCACCCTTGCCGTAGCCGCCGACGCCGATCTCCTCGTGCACGTCGTCGA
>JBKJSO010000276.1:0-6208 GCA_046595835.1 Acidimicrobiales bacterium
GCCACCGTGTCGAGCCGGCCGGCCAGGGTCTCCGCAGGGGCGGTGCTCGCGACCACCGGTGTCACCGTGGACGACACGCTGAGCAGGTCGGCGGTGGAGCTGGCCACCAGATCGCCCAAGGGCGAACGACCGTGGTCGTCTGCGGCCAGTCGTGCGAGCAGCGCGTGAAGCGAGTCGTCCCCCGGCAACGCGAACGGCCCGGGGGGGACGGCTGCCGCCGAGCGGCGGCGGCCCCGACCCAGCAGGGGAACGCCTCGGCCGACCGCGATCGCATCGATGGGCCCGGTGCCGGCGGCGTCGAGCCAGCGGCCGATCCACCCCGACGAGGTGTCGTCCTCGCTGCCCGCATTCCACACGTCCATGCAGTGGAAGTGGCTCCGATCAAGGCCGGGGAACCCCACGCCGTGCACCACCGCCAGTCGCCCGGCGTCCCACAGCCCCTTGCACCGGGTGAGGGCGGGGTGCAGCGCGTAGCCCTCGCTGATGTCGTGGGTGGCGGCCGGATCGAGGGCCAGCGAGCCGCGCTGGGCTCGGTAGATGGGATCGTTGACCGGTACGACCGTGTTGAGGGCGTCGTTGCCGCCGTAGAGGGTGACGACGACGAGCACACCGTCGGTCACGGGCGACGCGCTGGTGCTCGTGGTGGCGGCCACCGGCCGCTGGCCAGCGTGGTCCACGCAGGCGCCCACCGCGACAGCGGCGCCGAGCGCCGACGCACCCTGTAGGAACCGGCGGCGGGTGAGGGGCTGCGTCATCAACCCACCAGGTGCTCGGGCGCGACCAGGGCGATGGTGAGTGCGCTCTTCGGGTCGGCGGCGGTCCGCAGCGCGGCGGTGGTGGCAGTTCCCCAGCGCTCCACCCCGAGCAGGCGCGCCAGGGTCGCGGGCCGATCCTCGGGACGGACGCCCACGACGTCGTCGGTCGCCACCCGCTCCGCCACGACGCTCGCCAGCTGGAGGCGCAACAGGGTGGAGGCAGTCGACAGCCATGCCTCGTTGGCGGGCCAACCCGACACGTCGGGCGGTTGGAACGGAAGCTGCCCGAGGCCGGCCAGGAGCGGGACCACGCGCTCATCCGGCGCGATGCGGAACGTGCGGGCGATCCCGACCACGAGGTCGACGGGCGTCTTCACGAGTGCCGTGCGGGTGGCTGGCGCGAGGAACTCGGGGTGGAGGAACAGGCGCCGCAGGAGCTCCGCCACGTCGAGGTCCTGTGCGAAGCCGCTCGACAGCTCCTGCACCACGGGGTCATCGGGACCGGCGGGGCGCGCCAGCCGGCTCCACAGCCGGGCCACCACGTGCGGGGCGCAGGCCGGGTTCGAGGTGGTGGCGGCCACGACCTCGTCGAGCCCCAGCGGCCCGGTCACGCCGAGCAGCGTCTTGACGCCGGCGTCGTGGCGGCGAGGGACGAGCGCGCCCTTGCCGGTGCGGGCGATGGTCCAACCGGTGAGCGCCCGCGCCGCGTTGGCGACGTCGTCCTCGGTGTAGGGCTGGCGCGCGTGCCCGGGATGCGCCGTGCCATGTCCAAGGGTGAACAGCTCCAGCAGCTCGCGGGCGAAGTTCTCGTTCGGGGCGCCGGCTTCGTTCTCGCGTCCGTCGAGCCACACGAGCATCGCGGGGTCGCGTGCCACCGCGTGGACCAGGTCATCGAACCGACCTGGTCCGAGGTCGTAGAGCGTCTGGCGCTGCCAGTAGAGGAGCTCCGCCACCTTCACCTTCTCGAGGCTGGTGGCGAAGTGGTCGTGCCAGAGCAGGGTGAGCTTCTCGTGCAGAGGCTGCTGGGCCGCCGCCATGCGCCGCACCCACCACAGCGGTAGGGCCCTGCGCTCGGTCGCCGCGATGCGGTTCGCCTCGCGGCGGGCCGCCTCGTCGCCATCGCGAGCGGCGAGGTAGCCAGCCGTGTCGAAGGTGGGTGGGGCGATCGCGTCGGCGGCAGGATCCGGGGCGGCGAGGTCGCACAGGTGGGCGACGGCTCCCTCGTACCCCAGGTCGCTCAGGGCGTCGATCTCCTCGGGCGGAGCGCCGAAGGCGGCTCTGCGTACGAGGTGAGCCACCGCGCTGCGGGTGTCGGCGACGACTCGGGTGGGGCGGCGCCGGATGAGGAGCACGGATGCAGTGTGCATCCGTCTCCTGAGAGCTGCCTGAGAACCAGGTGCGCAGACCCTGGGTCTCGCTCGTCGTCCTAGGCTGCTGCGCCGAGCAGGAGGAACGGGGATGACCGCACCGACCCGAGCCGGAGTGGACGAAGCGCACTTCTTGGAGCACGGCTGGGTGCTCACCCGGAGCCATGACGATGTCGCCGCGGTGGCGAGGTGGGTCGACGAGGTTGCCGCGTGGCCGGACGACGACGGACCCTGGCTGCACCATCGCGAGCTCACCGACACCGGTCCCCAGCTGTGCCGCACCGAGAACTTCGTGCCCTTCCACGACGGGCTGCGGGCGCTGCTCACCACGGGCACGATGCTCGCCACGGCGTCCGCGCTCCTCGGCGAGCAGGCGGTGCTCTACAAGGAGAAGATCAACTACAAGCTGCCCGGCGGCGCTGGCTACGCACCACACCAGGACGCGCCGGCCTATCGCTTCGTGCACACCCACGTGTCGTGCATGGTCGCCGTGGACGACTCTCTCGTCGCCAACGGCTGCCTCGAGGTGGTCTCCGGCGTGCACCACGATCTCCTGCCCGTCGACGACGTGGGCTGCATCCGGGCCGACGTGGTGGCGGACATGACATGGGCGCCGGTGGAGGTGCGGGGCGGGGAGACGCTCTGGTTCCACTCCCGCACGCCGCATCGCAGCGGGCCGAACCTGGGCCCCTCGCCCCGCCGGGCCTTGTACCCCACCTACAACGCAGCCTCGGAGGGTGACCTGCGGGCGGCGTACTACGAGCAGAAGCGAACGGAGCTGGCGGCGGCGGACGACGGCGACCGGGTGGCCGTGTCGCTCATCGGCGACTTCCAGGGCCGGCCCGTGCGATGACCGACGCTGTGGCTCGGACGGTCGACGAGGTGATGGCGCTCTACACGAGGTGGGGGGCGCAGCGGTACGACGAGGAGCTTCGCCAGCTCGACCACGCGCTCCAGACGGCGGCCCTGGCCCGAGGGGCGCGGGCCGTCGATGAGGTGGTGGCCGCTGCGCTGCTGCACGACGTCGGTCATCTGCTCGACCTCGCCCAGGGCGAGGGCCACCGCGACCGCACCGCGGATCTCCGCCACGAGGCGAGCGGCGCCGCCTACCTCACGGGTCTCTTCCCGCCGGCCGTCACGGCCCCGATCGCGCTGCACGTCCGGGCCAAGCGCTACCTGGTGGCCACCGACCCCAACTATGCGGCCGTGCTGTCACCCGGTTCGACCTCGAGCCTCGCTCGTCAGGGGGGTCCGATGGATCCGGTGGAGGTGGCCGCGTTCGAGGCGAACCCCGGATGGGCCGATGCCGTTGCGCTGCGCCGCTGGGACGACCAGGGCAAGGCCGACGGGCTCGACGTGCCCGAGCTGGCCAGCTACCGCCCCCTGCTCGATGCGCTCGTGACCTGACGCCGCCGCCCGGCTCGCACGCGGCTCGCACGGCTCGAGGTGTCAGAGGCGCTGCGCGAACGTCAGGGTCAGCTCGTCGCCCGCCAGCTCCTCGTACCCCAGGTGGCGATAGAAGCCGATGGCCGGCTCGTTGTGGGTGCTCACCCCCCAGTGCACGCCCGCGGCACCGTCGCTCCGCAACGAGTCGAACAGTGTCCCCATGAGGCGGCGTCCCCACCCACCCGATTGCACCTGCGGGAGCAGGTTGATGTGGAGGTGGGCCGGGAACCCGGCGAGCAGAGTGGCAGGTGGCAACGATCGGTGGTGCACCAGGTACACGAGGAGGTCGTCGAGCGTGGCGCCGTCGGGACGGAGGGGATGTCGTTCCCGCACGGCCGGCCACCAGCCGGCCTCGCACCGCCCCTCAAACGCGGCGGTGTCGACCGCTCCGACCACGTAGCCCACGGCCCGGCCAGCCCCGTCGTCGAGCACGAAGGCGTGCTCTGACTCGAGCACGCCGTACGGCGCCGCGTAGAGATCGCCGAACAGCTTCGGGTCCTCCACGAGGTCGGTGGCGTCGCGCCCCGAGGCTCCCGTGCGCAGGCAGATCTCATAGAGCGCGGCGAGGTCGTCGCTTCGATAGAGACGGATGTGGGGAGCGGCCGGCAACACGCCGTCGTGTCTAGCCGGGTCTGTGCACCCGCACGTCCGCAGCGCGGCCGCGGTCGTTCACCGATGTCGTTGGTGGCCGTGGCTCACGTGACGACGGTGATGAGTCCGGCGGTCACCGAGAGGAGCAGCACGACCGTCACGACCCGCTCGTAGCGGTGACCGTGGGCGAGGCGGGCGAACACGCGTCGACCGAGAAGGTGACCCACGAAGGCCGCAGGGAGCAGCGCGGCGACGAGGCCCGCATCGGGGATGGCCTTGGTGGAGCGGGTCACGAGCAGCGCGATGGGGGTGATCGTGCCGAGGGCGAGGAAGCACACGGTGAGCGTGTCGCGCACCACCGAGGGCCGTGCCCCGCGTCCGAGGAGGTGGAGGAGCAACGGTGGCCCGGAGGTGGACGTCGACGTGCTCAGGGCGCCGCTCAGCAGTCCTGCTACAGGCGCCGACCAGGCCGGCCGCGGGCGCGGCCCGTCGTGCAGGACCGGCACCGTCGCCGATCTCGTCGAGAGCGCACGGCGCACGAGCAGCGTGACGAGGACGCCTGCGCTCAGCAGCAGCTGGAGCGCCACGGCTGGGAGGTTGCGGAGCACAACCACGCCGAGCAGCGCACCAGGGAGTGCGCAGCCCACGAGCACCACCGCTTCGCGGGTGAGGGGGCGGGGCCGCCGGCCCTCCGTCAGCAGCGTCATCAGGTTGACCTCGAGACCGAGCACGGCGAGGACGCCGATGGCAGGTTGCGGGTCGATGACGGCGAAGAGGATGGGCGCCGACAGCAGGCTGAACCCGAAGCCGGTGGCCGACTGCAGCGCAGCGCCCGCGGCGACGGCGAGGAACAGCAGCGGGACGATCACAGCCGATCGAACCTAGTGCCGCGCCCGCGGGCCGGAGGGCTCAGTCGCTCGTCCAGGTCGGCTGACGCTTGTCGAGGAAGGCGCTGATGCCCTCGCGCGCGTCGGCCATGGTGGTGTTGGCGGTCATGGTCGCGGTGGCGAGGTCGTAGGCGCGGGCCTGGTCGAGGCCCGCCTGGGCGTAGAACGCTCGCTTGCCCAGGGCCAGCACCGCAGGGCTGGCCTCCGCGATCCGCGCGGCCAGCGCGGCGACCGCGTTGTCGAGGTCATCCGGTGGCACCACGTCGTTGACCAGGCCCCAATGCAGGGCGGTGGGTGCGTCGATGAGGTCGCCGGTGAAGAGCATCTGCAGCGCCCGCTTGGGGCCTACCGCCCGGGAGAGCGGCACCATCGGCGTGGAGCAGAACAGCCCGATGCGCACACCCGGCGTGGCAAAGCGGGCACCCGACTCGGCGATCGCGAGATCGCACGACGCCACGAGCTGGCACCCCGCCGCCGTGGCCACCCCATGCACCCGGGCGATCACCGGCTGGTCGATCGACTGCACTGTGGTCATGAGCGTGCTGCAGACGGTGAAGATCTGCTCGGCGTCGGCGGTGTCGGCCTGGAGCACCTCGCCCAGGTCGTGGCCGGCCGAGAAGGCCGGCCCGGCGCCGGCGATCACGACCACGCGGCCGGAGGCGGTGCGCAGCGCGCTCGTCAGCTCCTCCATGAGCTCGAGCGACAGCGCGTTGCGCCGCTCGGGCCGGTTGAGCGTGATGCGGGTGACGACCTCGTCGTCGTCGACGAGCAAGTGCTGCCAGCTGGCCATGCGCCGACGGTACCCCCCGCCCGGCCCTCGAACGGCCGCCGATCATCTGAGCGACACGGAGAGCGTGAAGGTGAGATCCCGCCGCGGGCCGTGTCGGGCAGGACCAGCAGCACGTAGCGCCCAGGCGCCACCGTGGCGCGCACCGACCGAGCCCGGCTGCGGTGTCCTCGGCCGCCACGCTGACGAGGCCGCCCGAGTCAGCCGCCGGCGCGGATCTCGCCGTGGAGCACGCCGAACCAGGCGTCATCGTGCCTGGCCCAGCCGCGCCAGGCGTCGGCTAGGTCCTCGAGCTCGGCGCGGTCGGCCAGGCCTCGGCCCACGGCTTGATCGCCGAAGCGGCTGCTCGTGATCCGGTCGGCCCACAGCCCGCCC
>JBKJSO010000241.1:0-7704 GCA_046595835.1 Acidimicrobiales bacterium
CCGCCGGCCCCCGATGCCGCGTCGGACCGGGCGAGAACCAGCACCACGGCCGCCCTCATCGAGGCGCCGGCGCCCCCTCCCGTGGCCGCGTCCCCCAGGGAGGTGGCGGAGCAGCCCGCTCGTCACACGCGCTCCGTGCCCAGCCTGCCCCCCCTTCCCTCGCCGTCGTCGGCCACCAACCCGCTCGACGAAGGACCCACCGGCGCCAGCTTCACGCTCGACGAGCTGGCGGCCACCTGCGGGTTGAGCCTGCGAGAGCTGGGCGACCTGGAGCGCTACGGCCTCCTGGTCGGCTACCAGGTCGGTGGCGACACGTTCTACGACGGCGACGCCCTCGTCGTTGCCCGCACTGCGGCTGGGTTCATGCGCTTCGGCATCGAGGCCCGCCATCTGCGCATGTACAAGGTGGCCGCCGAGCGCGAGGCGGGGTTCATGGAGCAGGTCGTCATGCCCTTGCTCAAGCAGCGCAACCCCACGGCCCGCCAGCAGGCCGCCGAGAACCTCGGCGAGATGGCCCGGCTGGGCGAGATGCTGCGCACGGCGCTGCTGCGTGCCGCGCTGCGCGGCCACACCACACCCGGACGCTGAGCGACAGCTGGCGATCGCACGCGGCCCGCGACGCGTTGCGGCCCGTCGTTCTGTAGCGTGGACGTCGATGGCCATCGAGATGGAGCTCGTCGGGATCGAGTTGGAGCGGCCACCGAACATCCCGTGCCTGGTGCTCCGGGAGGCCGCCGGTGAGGGGCGGGTCCTGCCCATCTTCATCGGCGGCCCTGAGGCCACCGCCATCGCCTTCGCGCTTGAGGAGGTCGAGACGCCGCGCCCGATGACGCACGACCTCATGAAGGACCTGCTCGACGTCGTCGGCGCCCGGATCGAGCGCGTCGTGGTCACGGAGCTGCGTGACCAGACGTTCTTCGCAGAGATCATCCTCAGCATCGCTGGCGACGTGCGCTCGGTGTCGGCCCGGCCGTCCGACGCGGTGGCCCTCGCGGTGCGCTATGGAGCGCCTCTCTTCGCCGAGGAGGGCGTGCTCGAGGTCGCCGGTCGTGCGGCCGGCGAGGGCGTCCCCGAGGAGGTCGTCGAGCAGTTCAGGGAGTTCATCGACCAGGTGAACCCCGAAGACTTCGCGTCGTAGCACCACCCGCTCGTGAGCTCGCTGGTGCTGGCGGTCGTGATCGCCGCCGGCACGCGCGCCTACAGACGTGGCCGGTGGGGTCCGGGCTTCGGTCCAGAAGAGGCGTTGACGGCGCGCGCCGGCCGTCGTACCCTCGGAATCCGCGTGACATCCGTGTAACTCCACGGGTGTCACGCATCGAACCACCACATCGATCGGGCACCTCGACGAGGCGCCTGATCGGCACCGCAGGGGAGCACGCGCATGGGCACAGACGGGTTCAGCGGCCGTGAAGCGGCCGGCATCGTGGGCATCACGTACCGCCAGCTCGACTACTGGGCCCGCACGGACCTCATCCGCCCCTCACTTGCGGATGCGAAGGGGAGTGGCACCCGCCGGCGCTACTCCTACCGCGACCTCATCGAGCTCAAGCTCATCAAAACGCTCCTCGATGCGGGCCAGAAGCTCGAGCGGGTGCGGGCCGCCTTCGACTTCTTGCGAGACCTCGGCGACGACCTCACCTCGGTGCAGCTCGTCATCGCCGGTGACAGCGTCGTGCTCGTGCGCGACAGCGGCGAGCTCCTCGACGTCGTCAACCGCTATCAGGGCCAGGGCGTGCTCAACCTCCTCGCCCTCGACGGCGTGGTCGACCAGGTCGACGCGGCCATCGTCGAGTTTCGCCCGGCGCCGGTTGATGTCGACCACACCGACGACGGGTCCGGGGCGGTCCGCGCCGCCCGATAGGTTCGGCGGAGTGACCCTGCGCCACTCGCCCCTCGACGCCGCCCACCGCGCCCTGGGCGCCAAGCTGGTGCCCTTCGGGGGCTGGGACATGCCGCTGGCCTACGCCCACGGCACGATCGCTGAGCACAAGGCCTGCCGATCCGATGCGGTGGTGTTCGACGTCAGCCATCTCGGCACGGTGCGAGTGACGGGCCCCCAGGCTCTCGAGCACCTGCAGGCGGCGCTCACCAACGACCTCGCCAAGATCGCCGCTGGTCGAGCGCAGTACACGCACCTGCTCGACGATGCCGACGCCTCCGTGCTCGACGACATCATCGTGTGGTGGGTCGCCGACGAGGTCTTCGACGTCATGCCGAACGCGTCGAACACCGCGCGGGTGATCGATGCGATCGGCGGCGACGACGTCACGGCCACGCGCGCCATCCTCGCGGTGCAAGGCCCCCAAGCTCGAGCGCGGCTCGCCACCATCGCACCCGAAGCGGCCGCCGTGGGTCGGTTCCGCGTGGACGAGGCCTCGGTGGCCGGCGTGCGCTGCACGGTGGCGGGCACGGGCTACACGGGTGAGGACGGCGTCGAGCTGGCCGTCCCCGCCGCCTCGGCGGGCGCGGTGTGGGAGGCCGTGCTCGGCACCGGCGTGGTGCCCGCCGGGCTCGGTGCCCGCGACACGCTGCGGCTCGAGGCGGGCCTGCCGCTGCACGGCCACGAGCTGGGCCCCGGCATCACATCCCTGCAGGCCGGCCTCGGCTGGGTGGTGGCCTGGGACAAGCCCGGCGGCTTCCGGGGACGTGACGCCCTGCTCGCAGAGCGGGAGCGGGGCGTGGCCCGGCGGCTGCGGGGCCTGGCCACTGAGGGCCGTCGTCCGCCGCGGGCGGACCAGGTCGTGCTCGTCGACGGCGCACCGGTCGGTGTCGTGACGAGCGGGAACTTCTCGCCCGTGCTCGGTCACGGCATCGCGCTGGCGTTCCTCCCGCCCGAGGTGGGGGAGGGGAGCGAGGTGGCCATCGACGTGCGCGGCGAAGCGACCCCCGCGCGCGTCGTGCCCACCCCGTTCGTCACCCGCTAGCACGAGCCCTCCGGTTCTGTGCGCCGCCAGCCTCGCTGGGCGTGGATGGGTGCACACAGAAGCTGTGGTGTCAGCCAGCCTGCTCGGCCTTGTTGGCCTTCTCCTCGTGGTGCTTCTGCACCGCGGTCATGATTGCGGAGGTGGCGGCGTTGATGAACTCCGGGCGGTTCTCGGCGGCCCAGTCGCGGCTCACCGTGGTGGCCTCGGCGGAACCTTGGAAGTGCGGGAAGACGTAGCGGGCCAGCAGCTCGTAGCTGTGACGGGTGGCGTGGGTGTCGGCCCAGTCCTGCGCCATGTTGAGGAATGTGCCGAAGCCGCCGGACTGGTCGATGAGGCGCTGGATCTGGGCGATGGCGTCGTCGACCGTGCCGATGACGGCGAAGCCGGACGCGTTCATGGCGTCGGCCATCTCGGCGACGTCGGTGGTGTCCGGGCCGAGGGGGAGCGCGGCGACGCGCTGGAAGTAGTCCACCCACTCGGGGAGGCCGAACTGCACGTCGGCGTACGCCTGCTCCTTGGTATCGGCGATGTGCATGGGGCCCACGAGGCGCCACTTGCGACGGTCGACGGTGGTGCCGAACTCGGCCGCCCGCTCCTCCATCACCTTCCAGTGCCCGCCAAGGATGTCGAAGCCACCCTGGCTGGTGGCGCCGATCGACAGGAGGGAGTGCCCGAAGCGCCCCGCGAGGCGCGGCCCGGAGGGGGACACCTGGGCGGCCACGGCGATCTCGAAGCAGGGATCGGAGTACGGCCGCAGCTGCAGGCGAGCGTCCTTGAGGGTGAACCAGTCGGTGGTGCGGTTCACCGGCTTCTCGCCGGCGAGCAGCTCGAGGATGGCCTCGAAGGACTCCTCCATCATGTCGCGCTGGCGGCCGACCTCGATGCCCATCATGAAGGCATCGGATGGCAGGGCACCGGGGCCCACCCCGAACATCACGCGGCCACGGGTGAGGTGGTCGAGCAGCACCATCCGGTCGGCCAGCATCAGCGGCTGGTGGTAGGGGAGCGAGCTCACCCCAGTGCCGAGCTTGATGTGCTTGGTGCGCTGCGACGCAGCCGCGATGAACACCTCCGGGCTGGCGATGATCTCGTAGCCGGCCGAGTGGTGCTCGCCGATCCAGGCCTCGTCGAACCCA
This sequence comes from Acidimicrobiales bacterium, assembly GCA_046595835.1. GTDB lineage: Bacteria > Actinomycetota > Acidimicrobiia > Acidimicrobiales > VFJN01 > VFJN01. The sequence goes on from JBKJSO010000241.1 coordinate 4,061, forward strand.
AGCCCGTCGAGGTGCTCGAGCAGGTCGAGGTCGCGCTCGAGGGCGAGGGTCGGGTTCTGTCCCACGGGGTGGAACGGAGCCATGAAGATGCCGAAGCGAAGGGGCCAGTCCATGGGGCGACACCCTACGCCCTAACTTGACCGAGCGGTCAAGTGGCGGGGCTACTCGAGCAGATCGGGCTGGTCGGCGACGATCTTGTCGAAGAGCGGCTGGAAGCTGAACCAGCACGCGAAGCGACTGCCCACCTGGTCGCGGGTGTGGCGCGCCATCTCCGGATCGATCTTGATCGGGGTGCCCGCCGCCTCGGCGAGGAGCTGCACCTCGGCGCTGCGCTCCATGGTGATGTAGAGCCAGGCCGCTTCATCGACGCTGCCGCCGACCGTGAGGAGCCCGTGGTTCCGGAGGATCGCCGCCTTGTTGTCGCCGAGGGCGTGCGCGATGCGCTTGCCCTCCTCGGTGTCGATGACCACGCCTGTGTAGTCGTCGAAGAGGCCATGGTCCTCGAAGAACGAGCACGAGTCCTGGGTGAGGGGATCGAGCAGTCGGCCGAGGGTGGAGAAGGCTCGGCCGTGCTTGCTGTGGGTGTGGGCGGCGGCCTGCACGTCGGGCCGGGCCGCGTGCACCTGCGAGTGGATGGCAAAGGCGGCGATGTTCACCGGCCAGTCGCCCTCGACCACGAGACCATCGTGGTTGACGAGGATCATGTCGGAGGCACGGATCAAGCCGAAGGAAAGGCCGAAGGGGTTCACCCAGAAGCAGTCGGGTCGCTCCGGGTCACGGGCGGTGAGGTGGCCGGCGATGCCCTCGTTGAAGCCGAAGCGGTCGAACAGCCGGAAGGCGGCGGCCATCCGTTGCTTGATGTGGGTGCGCTCCTCGTCAGGGGAGGCGAACTCCGGGAACGCGTGGGGCTGGGTGGGTCGGATCACGGGGCGTCCTCCTGAGGTGATGCCAGATGCTAGGCCGAGCGCTCCGCCGCAGCACCGGCGCCCGCCAGGCCGTCCCAGAGCAGCGACACGAGGTAGTCGACGAGGGCGGCGCGGGTCATCGTCTGATCGTCGACCCACCAGTCCCCGGCCTGGTGGACCAGCCCGACGATGCCGTACGCCCACGGCACAGCAGCACCGCTGTCGCGGCCGGCCTCTCGGAGGCGGCTCCCGGCCACGAGGGCGACCTGCTTGGCGATGAGGTCGACGAGGCTGGCGACCGGTTCCATGCCGCCCGCCCGCTCCTGCGGGTGCTGGATCATGAACCGGTACAGGTTGGGGTCGCGCTCGATGAAGCCCACGTAGGCGTCGACCGTGGAGCGCAGGAGCTCGCGGGCGTCGGCGTCGGCGGCGAGGGGCGTGGTGACCGAGGTCACCAGGTCGCTCGAGAAGCGGGCGGCGATGGCCCCGATCAACCCGTCTCGGTCACCGAAGTGCCGGTAGAGGATGGGCTTCGTGATGCCGCCGGCTCGGGCCAGCTGCTCCATGGTGGCGCCCGGCCCGATGGTCCTGATGGCGGCGATCGCGGCATCGAGCAGGTCCCCTCGGCGCTCGTCGCGCCGCTCGTCACGGCGGGCATCGCGCTGGAGGCGTGGGGAGCCTTCGGCCGCCTCGGTGCTGCTTCGGCGGTTTGTGCTCATCGCGCCACGGTACCAAGGGGCGCTGCGGCATCGGTGACCCGCATCTGCGGGAGGTTGGTGACTGCTGCCGCCCATAATGCACGTTACGTCAAGTTAAGGCCCTGACACAGGGGGCGGGCGGCGGCGAGCAGCCAGTCGAGGGCATCCTGCAGCTCCTGCACCGTCGTAGCGGCGGCAAGGTCCTGGTCCACGTCGTCCACGGCGGTCTCGAGCACGTAGAGGCGGTCTCGCAGGTCGTCGAGCGCCGAGCGCGTGATGATGAGCTCGGCTTCGTTGATCCCGAGCTCTGCGGTGCGCTGACGGGCGACGTAGTCCGCCTGGCGGCAGGCGGCCTTGCAGAACAGCCTCGGCCGCCCCGGGCCGGGCGCCACCTCGAACCCCCGACCGCACCACCGGCACCGGCGGGTCTCAAGGGATTCTGTCACGTGACGATAGTAGGCGGGCGTGGGACTGATCGCGGGATCGTGGTGGCCGCGCACACTGCGGCGACGGCCGCCCAGGTTGCGAGTCCCCATCGCCAGGTGTCGAGTTCGCCGGTGAGGCCAGCCTGCTTGAGAGCGATCCGCACGACGTAGTGCGCCGCGAACACGAGCAGCGTTCGGCGTCCAGCTCGAGCGACGGCGTCCCCCAGCGGTCGATCCGGCGGGAGCAGTCGGCGGGCCGCTGCCCAGATGAGCAACGAGGCGACCACACCCCACAACGTGAAGCCGAGGTGGCCGGGGTACCGGGCGGGGGGCCAGACGCCCTCGGGTGCCACCACTCCCCTGCCGAGCGTGGCCGCGACGAGCCCCACGATGAGGACGCCGACCGCCGAACGAACCAGCGGTAGGTCGTGCTCGGGGCGTCCGAGTCCGTGTGCGGCCACCGCAGCCCCGCTCGCTGCGAAGACCGCGTACACCGGTAGCGAGAACGCCCCGTTGAGCAGGAGGTGCAGCGGGTCGCGCCCCACGAGCTGGGTGGCCGGGACGGCCAGCACCGCGCCGCCGCCGGCGACGAGCCACCACGCCCACGGTCGGCGCAGCCCGGCGGCGACCGCCACGGTGATCGACAGCCCGAGGATGGCCAGCGTGGGCAGCACGCCCCGCCCCGCGATGACCCCGTTGTGGGTGGCGAGGTCGATGGCGAGGCCGACGAGAAGGATCTGGGTCCAGCGCCACGTCGGACGGCCCAGGGCGCGCCACGTCTCGATGCGATCGCCCACCACGACGGCTGCCGCCCCGAGGCCCACGGCGAAGAGCGGCGGGGCCAGGTCGGTGATGGCGAAGTGGTCGAAGCCGACGAACCGGCCGTCGACCTCGCCGCCGGTCCACTCCTGGAAGTGGTGAGCGATCATCGCCCACAAGGCGAGCCCCTTGAGCACGTCGAGCGAGTGCCAGCGGGTCGCGCGGGCCGTGGGCCCGCTCTCGCCGTCCGCTGGGCGCGTCGGACTCGGGACAGACATCGATGGCTCCTTCCCGTTCCGTGGGATCGACAACCCGATGAGCGTAAGCAGGCACCTCGACCACTAGGGTGGCCGTGCTGACGAACCCGTGTGGGAGAGTCCCGGTGTCGCCTCCTCGGAGACGGTGATCGGGCGCCGAAGGTGCAACCGCCCCGGAACCTCTCAGGCCCAAGGACTACTCGGGGGAGGCAACGCTGGAGCCGCAGGGCGACAGCGGGGGTCACAACGACCTGACCGCCTCCACCCCTGGAGCCAGCTGTGACCGAGCGCCAGCCCGCCACCACGTTCGCCGACCGCCACCTGGGGCCGCGCCCCGAAGACGTCGAGGTGATGCTCGCCGCGCTCGGGATGGCGAGCATCGCTGAGCTCATCGAGCAGGCCGTGCCGAAGACAATCCGCACGGACCAGCCCCTGGGCCTGCCCGATGCCCGCTCCGAGCCCGACGTGCTGGCGCTGTTGCGCACGCTGGCCGGCCGCAACGAGGTCGTGACCACGCTCATCGGTGCCGGTTACAGCGGCACCCACACGCCAGGCGTGATCCAGCGCAACGTGCTCGAGAACCCGGCTTGGTACACGGCC
>JBKJSO010000372.1:0-13125 GCA_046595835.1 Acidimicrobiales bacterium
CTGGGCCTGCATCGACTCGAGCGTGCGCTCGGCCGTCGATCCCGTGGTGATGGGGGGTCCGCCGACCGGCTGCATCGACGCGATCTCGCGGCGGATGGTGTCGGGATCGAGGCGGCGCCGGGCATCCACGAGGTCGTCGCCGCGCCGCGCGATCCGCCACACCTCGCGCACGCCGGTGTCGACGCGATCGTCGATCTCACGGAGGCGATCCTGCGTGGGGCCGGAGCGGGCGCCGCGCACCGCCTCGCGGAAGCGTGCGTGCGCCTCGAGGGCATCTTGCACGCATCGGCGCCAGGGCTCGGAGAGCGTGAACGGATCGATGCGCTGGTCCTTCGGGGCGCGCGGGATGGCCAAGCCGACCCGCCCGGCATAGGCCAGCGCCGCCAGGAGGGCGGCCGCAAGGATGCCGCCCCCGCTCACGATCCCCAGCCCCGCGCCTGCGCCGAGCGCCAGGATGCCGCTGGGCGACGCGATGGCGCGCGCGACCGGTGGCGTGAAGAATCGGTCGCGCAGCGAGAGCCTGGCCATGGCGGAAGGCTAGGGCTCAGAAGTTGCTGACCACCGCCACGAACACCTTGGCGATGCTGCGCGGGTCGCTCGAGTCGTACACGGCGGCCTGGCTGGCCTCGGCGATGCGTCGCAGCGTCGCGAGGTCGGCGCCCTCGCCGTAGGAGATGGGGAACACCCGCACCGCCTGGCCCTGTCCCTCAGACTTGGCGGACAGCGCCCTGAGCAGCGCGTCGAGCTCCTGGCGATCGTTGTCGGGCTCGCCATCGTCGTTCATGCCGTCGGACAGCAGCACCACCGCGTTGATGCGGGTGGGGTCGTAGCTGCTGAGGAGGTCCTCGTAGGCAGTCTTTGTGGCGCTGTAGAGCGGCGTGCCGTTGAGGGGCACGAGGTCGCGGATCTTGGTCTTGAGCTGCTCGCGCACGTCGCCGATGCGGCCCGGTGGCACGAGGGTCTGCACGTCGACCCCGGGCGTGATGTCGGTGGTGAAGACGCGCAGGCCCACCTCATCGTCGTCGTTGAAGTCGTCGAGGGCTCCGATGGCGGCTTCCTTGGCCAGATCGAGCTTGGTGGCCCCCGTCTCGGGATCGGCCGGGTCGCCCATCGAACCCGACACGTCGATGAGCAACAGGACGCGCGCCGGCTTGCGCTGGTCCTGCCAGTCGTCCAGCAAGCGGGCCAGAACCGGGGCCGCCGGGACGTCGAGGAGGGTCTGGGGCTGGTTGGCATCCACGCCGTGGGCCGCATCGATCGGGGCGCCGGTCCTTACGTCAGGGTTGCCCGGCCGGAACCCGAACTCGAGCACCTTGCGCTGGTTGGCCGGCTCCTTCACGAAGCTGACGAACTTCGCCGCCCCCGCCGCCTCGTCGCTGTCGACCCAGGGGGCGTCGAGCACGTAGAGCGGGTTGTCCGAGTAGAGGGTGCCCTCCTCCGGGTAGATCGCCACGAGGGGCACCCGCGGTGGGCGGGGCTCCTCGCCCTCTTGGAGGATGCCGTCGGGGTTGCCGCTGTTGTAGTCGATCACCGTCTTCTCCTCGACGGCGACGGCCGACACGTAGCCGAAGGGGTTGCCCCGCCGGTCGGCTCGGAACCAGTTGTTCATGAAGGTCATCGTGATGTCGCCGTAGTGCACCACGGCCGACTCCACCCCGCGCGCGAAAGCCTGGGTGGTGGGCTTGGCGAGGTCCTCGAGGGACAGACCGGAGGTCTTCCCGTTGGCCGCGTACGCCTGGGCGATGAGGGCTGACAGGCCGCTGGTGGAGAAGTTGGGGTTCGTCTTGCCGAGCCGGAACGCGCCCCATTCGGGGTGGCCGTGGGCCGCCCATCCCTGCGGGTCCTGGGTGAGGGCGAGGATGTCGGCGTAGCCGAGGGGCTCCTTGGGCCAGCCCAGCGCCTCGGCCATGGGCCGTGGCATGGCGATCACGAGGGGCGTGAGCATGAACGACGTGAAGTCACCGGTCATGGCTGGCTTGCCGCTCGCCTGGAGGCGCTGGTTGAGGATGCTGCCCCAGCTCGATGCCGCGGGGGACCAGATGACCGGTCGGGGGCCGTCGGTGGCCTCGTCCCACTCGGTGCTCAGGAGCTGAGCGGCGCCGCCCGAGGCCTTGCTCTGCACCCGGGCGAACACGCACCGCTTGCCGACGGTGGCCTCCTTGCTCCCGTTGAAGTCGTGGGCGAGGGCGGTGAGGAGCTGGATCTTCTCCGACGACACGGAGAGGTCCACGACGATGCAGTCGCCGGGGTCGTCGGTGACGTTCCCTCCGGTGCCACCGTCGACGGCCTGGTCGGTCGAGGCCGAGCAGGCGGTCGCCGCCAGGCTGAGCACCAGCAGGGTGGCGAGGGCGCGGGGGAGCGATCGGGTCATCGGGTGACCTCCATCCAGAGGGTGTGCAGGGCGGCGAGGACGCCGGGCTTGAAGATCGAGGTGGGCGCCGATCCCGAGGCGCCATCCCATCCGTCGGCCACCAGGGCGTCGCGGAGGGTGCGGGAGCTGGGCGGGGCGTCGCCGTGGGGGAGAGCGACGAGCACGACGCTGGTCTGCACCCCCAGGCTGCCGAGCACGTCCACGTCGCGGCGCCCCACCGAGGCGGCGACATCAGCCACGGCGGTGTACTTGCCGCGGGTGGTCACGAGGCTGCTGATGGGTGCAGGGTCGCCCGTGCCCGATGCCGCGGTGAAGCCGGCGAGCCAATCCCGGAAGCCCGAGCCGTCGAAGTCGTTGAGGGCAAAGTCCGCTCCGTCGAAGAACCCGACGGCCGACGACGCGAGGACGCTCAGGCCCACCGCCGAGTCGGCGCTGGGCAGGCCCGTCTTCAGCACGCCCCACGAGGCCATGCCGCCATGGCCGAGGGTGGACCACTCGATCCCCGCGTTGTCGCCCAGGCACCGCCACGGGGAGGTGTCGCCGCACAGTGAGGTGACGGCGGCGGCGCGGCGGGGATCGACGGCGAGGATCGCGGGCGACTGCGCCAGCAGCTCCGCTCGGCCGAGGCGTCCAGGCGAGCGGGCCGCGACGACCTCGGTCCAAGCGGTGGTGGTGACCCACGCGTCGGCGCCCTCGGGGAGCGTGCCGCTCCCGATCTCCGCGGCGGTGGCGGCGGCGTCCTCGCGGATCACCGTCACACCGTCAAGCGCGTCGCAGGCATCGGCGAGGTCCTTCGCGCACACGAGCACCCGGCGACCATCGCTGCCTGCGGTGGCCCCGCGGGTTCCGCGGTCATCGATGGCGGCGCGCACCACGACGGCCACCACGACGATGGCCACCGCCCCCAACACCGCCAGCAACCTCTGCGCCACGGCTAGACCGTACCGACGACAGGGATGTCCTCGGCCACGAGCGTGGTGAGCTGTGCGTCGCTGGGTGACGCCACCGACACCAAGCGGGTGGCCTGCGCGGCCACCGCCTCCTCGAAGAGGTTGCGGGCGGTGCGACCGTTGCCGAAGCCCTTGTCGCGTGGCGTGGCGTCGAACCAGGCTCGCACCTTGGCCCGCCCGGCCCCATCGAGGTGGTAGCCGCCGCGCTCACCCAGGCCATCGAAGATGGCGATCAGCTCGTCGGTGGAGTAGTCGGGGAAGTCGATGACCTTGGGAAAGCGCGAGCGCAGGCCAGGGTTGGCGGCGGTCAGCTCCCGCATCTCGTCCGGGTAGCCGGCCATCACCACGACGATGCGGTCGCGCCGGTCCTCGATGAGCTTCACGATCGTGTCGATGGCCTCGCGCCCGAAGTCCCGCTCGCCACCGCGCACGAGCGCGTAGGCCTCGTCGATCAGCAGCACCCCTTCGTCGGCTTCGTCGAAGCGGGCGGTGACGAGGGTGGCGGTCTGCCCGACGTACCCGGCCACCAGTCCGGCCCGGTCCGTCTCCACGAGGTGCCCACGGGCCACGACACCAAGCGTGCGGTAGATCTGGGCCAGGAGTCGGGCGACGGTGGTCTTCCCGGTTCCGGGGTTGCCCGTGAAGATGAGATGCCGGCTCTGCTCGATCACCGGCAACCCGCGCTCAAGTCGGATCTTCTGCACCCGGATGAGGTTCGTCACGAGCTTCACCTCGTGCTTCACCCCGGCCAACCCCACGAGGTCATCGAGCTCTGCGAGGAGCTCGTCGAGGGCCGGCGCGGGGCGCGGGCTCGTCGTGTCCGTCCGCTCGATGGCCACCAGCAGCATCCCGCGGAAGCGCTCGATGGCCGCCAGCTCAGCCTCGGAGGTGTGGAGGTCGATAGCGGCGATGGCGAACGCGATCTCCACCGCGTGGTCGTAGTAGCCGCGGGCGACGCCGAGGCCGGACTTGGCATCGGCCGCGAGGAGCACCTCGAAGAGCGCTGATGGGCTGGCCACGAAGTCGCGCTGGGCGTCGACGAGCCCCGACTCCCGCAGGGCCTCGGGCGTGGCGCCGGCCAGGCGGGTCTCGAGCAGCGGTCCGAAGGCGGCGAGGAGCTCCCACAGCTCGTCGTCGCTGACGCGCCCGTCGATCGACACGAGACCGCACGCGAGGTTGAAGGCCTCGAGCGCCGCGTCCTGGCGCCAGCGGCTGGCGTGCACACCTTCCACGCCGGCTCCCGCGCTCTCCAGACCGGTGGTGACGACGTCGATGAAGCGCCTGGTCGGCTCGACCAGCGACTCGCTCATGCGCGGCTGCCAGGGGGCTGCGGGTCACGCCACATCGGCCACAGCGTGGGTCCCGAGGGGAACTGCACCTCGCCGGTCACCTCGAAGCCATGGCGCCGGTAGAAGGGGATGTTGGCCTCCTTGGAGCTCTCGAGGTAGGCACCGATGCCCTCCGCGTCGCAGCGCTCGAGCACGGGTGCCATGAGCGCGGACCCAAGCCCGGCGCCCTGGCGGTCCGGGCGCGTGCCAAGAACGGCGAGGTAGTAGTGCTCGGGGTGCTGCGCGTGGGCGGCTTCCATCCGGCCGAGGCCGCGCAGGGCCTTGATGCATCGAGGTCCCATGCCGCGCAGCAACAGCGGGGCCATGCGCACGATGTCCATCGGTGCTGTGCGCCAGTGGCCGGGCGGGTCCCAGTAGGCCGCTCCGGGTGTGCCGTCGATGGTGAAGACCTGCCCGTTGCGGAGGTGGCGAGCCCCTTCCCGGGCGAAGAACGGGCGCGAGTAGCGCATCGGGCGGGGGGCGGCGTCGCCGAAGAGCCACCCCATCACCGGATCGTCGTGGAAGGCGAGCGAGAGCGCCTCGGCCATCCCCTCGATGTCTGCCTCGCCGGCCGGCCGAACCTGCTCCGTGGCTGTCATGGGCAGAGCCTGCCACCTCTAGACTTCCGGGGTGCCCACTGATCCCATCGCCGAGCTCGGGGCCCGCGCCAAGGCCGCCAGCCGGGTGCTGGCCACTTCCTCCACCGAGGTCAAGGACGCCGCGCTCCTGGCGGCCGCCGACCTGCTGCTCGACCGTCATGGCGAGATCCTCGCCGCCAACGCCGACGACGTGGCCGCTGCCGAGGCCACCGGCACCCCCGCCCCAGTCGTCGACCGTCTTCGCCTCACCGATGCCCGCCTCCAGGCGATGGCCGCCGGGCTGCGCAAGGTGGCCGCGCTCCCCGATCCCGTGGGCGAGGTGGCCGACGGCTGGACGCGCCCCAACGGGCTGCGCGTGCAGCGCGTGCGGGTTCCGCTCGGCGTGGTCGCCATCATCTACGAGAACCGACCCAACGTCACCAGCGACGCCTTCGGGCTGTGCTTGAAGGCCGGCAACGCGGCGTTCCTGCGCGGCTCCTCGGCCGCCATCCGATCGAACGTGGCGGTCGCCTCGGCCTTGCGAGAGGGCCTGGCCAAGGCGGGCCTGCCCGACGACTCGCTCGTGCTGGTCGAGGACACGAGCTACGAAGCGGCCGTGGAGTTCATGCGGCTGCGCGAGTCGATCGACGTGCTCATCCCCCGTGGCGGGCCCAAGCTCATCCGTTCGATCCTCGACAATGCCACCGTGCCCTACGTCATCGACGGCGACGGCAACTGCCACATCTACGTCGACGCGTCGGCCGATCTGTTGGCGGCCGCCGCCATCGTCGAGAACGCCAAGGTGCAGCGCCCGTCGGTGTGCAACGCGCTCGAGACGCTGCTGGTCCACCGCAACGTGGCGGCGAACTTCCTCACCGATCTGGCGCCCCGCCTCGAAGGCGTCGAGCTGGTGGGCGACCAGGCCACCAAGGAGATCCTGGGCGACCGCGTGGCGGCGCTGGCCACCGAGGACGACTACGCCACGGAGTTCCTCGACCTGAAGCTGGCCGTGCGAGTGGTCGACACCCTCGACGCTGCCATCGTCCACATCACCCGCTACGGCACCGGCCACAGCGAGGCCATCATCACCAACGACGTGCGCGCCGCCGACCGCTTCACCCGCGAGGTCGACGCCGCCGCTGTCTTGGTGAACGCATCGACGCGCTTCGTCGACGGCGAGGAGCTCGGCTTCGGGGCCGAGATCGGCATCTCCACCCAGAAGCTCCATGCCCGCGGTCCGATGGGCCTTCGCGAGCTCACCACCCTCAAGTTCGTCATCCGTGGCGAGGGCCAGATCCGGGCCTGACCGCCGCCATCAAACGCGATTGACCGGCCGGTCAAGTCGCCACGTAGGCTGCACGTATGGCTGACCCCTCGTATCGATTCGAGTCCGTGGCCGCGGTGCGAGAGTCGCTCCGCAAGGTCGACTACCTCTCTGACGAGGGCATCGCTGGCGTTGTGTACCTGGCCGACCGGCTCGGCAAGCCGATCCTCGTGGAGGGGCCGGCCGGCACGGGGAAGACCCAGCTGGCCAAGTCGGTGGCGGAGATGTCGGGCGCTCGCCTGATCCGGCTCCAGTGCTACGAGGGCCTCGACGAGTCCAAGGCGCTGTTCGAGTGGAACTACAAGAAGCAGCTGCTGCGCATCCAGGCCGAGCGCGCTGACGGCAACACGTGGGAGACCGTGGAGGACGACATCTTCTCCGACGAGTTCCTCCTCACCCGTCCGCTCCTCGAGGCCATCACGGCCGAGGACCCGGTCGTGCTGCTCATCGACGAGGTCGACCGCGTCGAGGTGGAGACCGAGGCCCTGCTGCTCGAGATCCTCTCCGACTACCAGGTGTCGATCCCCGAGCTGGGAACGATCGAGGCCAAGCAGATCCCGCTGGTGTTCCTCACGTCGAACAACACGCGCGAGCTGTCCGAGGCCCTGAAGCGTCGCTGCCTGTTCCTGCACGTCGACTACCCGGACCTCGAGCGCGAGAAGGAGATCGTCCTCACGAAGGTGCCGGACATCACCGACTCGCTGGCCGACCAGATCGCCCGCATCGTGCGGTCGATCCGCCAGCTCGAGCTGAAGAAGGCGCCGTCGGTGTCCGAGACGATCGACTGGGCCCGCACGCTGCTCCTGCTCGGCATCGAGCACGTCGATGCCGAGACGGCCAAGGCCACGATCAACATCCTGCTCAAGTACCAGAGCGACATCACCAAGGCGGTCCGCGAGCTCGACCAAGAGCACGGCACGATCCAGAAGGCCGCGGCGGGCAAGTCCTAGCGACATGACCGACGTCGTCCCCGAGGCTGCCGCTGGCGCGGCGATCACCGAGCTGCTGGCCGGGTTCATCCAGGAGCTGCGCCAGGCCGGGCTGCCGGTGAGCCTCACCGAGAACCTCGATGCCATGGAGGCGGTCAAGCACATCCCGCTCGAGGACCGCGAGGCGTTCAAGTACGCCCTCGCGGCCACGCTGGTGAAGAACAACACCCACTGGCGCGCCTTCGAGCCCGTGTTCGAGGTGTACTTCTCCCTGCGCGGCACCCGATATCGCATCGGCGATGCCGACGACGCCGACCTGGCCCAGCTCCTCGAGGAGCTCGAGCAGCAGGACCAGATGCAGGGCGACGGCGCCCGCACCGGCGGCGGCGCGGGCGAGAACCTCACGCCCGAGGAGATCGCGGAGATGCTCTTCAAGGCGCTCCAGAAGGGCGACGACGCGTTGATGCGCGCCGTGGCGCGTCAGTCGGTACGGCGCTTTGCCGGCATGGAGCCCGGGCGCCCAGTCGGCGGCACCTACTACCTCTACCGCACGCTGCGGAACCTCGATCTCGACTCGGTGCTGGATCGGCTCATGCAGCAGGCGCGGGAGCAGTCACCCGAGCCACTCACACCGCTCGAGGAGCGCCTCGAGCAGGACGAGTACCAGGCTCGCGTCGACCAGCTGAAGAAGGAGATCGAGTCCGAGATCCGCCGGGCCCTCGTGGCCGACCGTGGCGTGGAGGCCATGGCCCGCACGCTGCGCAAGCCCCTCCCGGAAGACGTTGACTTCATGCACGCCTCCCGCGAGGAGATGGCCTCCCTGCGCAAGGCGATCTACCCGCTCACCCGCAAGCTGGCCGTGCGCCTGGCCCGCAAGCGCCGCCATGGTCGCAAGGGCCCGCTCGACTTCCGCAGCACCGTGCGCCACTCGCTGTCGTACGGCGGCGTTCCCGCTGACCTGAAGTTCAAGTACCCGCGGCCGTCCAAGCCCGAGATCTTCGTGATCGCCGACATCTCAGGTTCCGTGGCCGCGTTCGCCCGGTTCACCTTGCACCTCGTCTACGCGATCTCTGGCCAGTTCTCCAAGGTGCGCTCGTTCGTGTTCATTGACGGCCTCGACGAGGTGACACGCCTCTTCGAGGGCGTCGACGACATCAGCGAGGCCGTGCACCGGGTGAACACCGAGGCCGACGTGGTGTGGGTCGACGGCCACTCCGACTACGGGCACGCCTTCGAGGTGTTCTGGCAGAAGTTCGGCAAGGAGGTCGGCCCCAAGACCACCGTGCTGATCCTCGGCGACGCTCGCAACAACTACCACGCCTCCCAGAGCTGGGTGCTCAAGGAGATCGAGAAGAAGGCCCGGCACCTGTACTGGCTGAACCCGGAGCCCAAGAGCTATTGGGACACGGGCGACTCGATCGTCGGTGAGTACGCCAACCACTGCGACGGCACCTTCGAGTGCCGCAACCTGCGCCAGCTCGAGAAGTTCGTCGACTACCTGGCCTAGCTGCCCCGTCAGTCGATCGGGTCGGCCACGAGCTGTCGTCGGCGGGGTCCTCGGCGCTTGAGCTCCTCGGCCCAGGCGAGGAGGTCCTCGTCAGACGGCTGGGCGGGGAGGTCGTGGACCTCCCGGTTGGCGAGTGCGGCGAGGAGCTTCACGTCTGGTGGTTCGCTCACCACCGGTCGCCTTCCTGCTCAGTCGTGCATGCCGGTCAGTCGTGGATGCCGCACTCCGTCTTGTCGCGGCCGACCCAGCGCCCGGAGCGCGGGTCGTCGGGGTCGGTGGGGAGGTGGGTGCAGGGCTGGCAGCCGATCGACAGGTAGCCCTGGGCGTGGAGCGGGTGCACGATCACGTCGTGGTCGGCGATGTAGCCGTCCACGTCGGCCTGCGTCCACGTGGCGATCGGGTTGACCTTCACGAGGCCGCGCAGGTCGCGGGCGACGATGGGGGCCTGGCCGCGCGTGGCGGCCTCGTCCCGCCGGAGGCCGCTCATCCAGGCCGCCTTGCCCGCCAGGGCCCGGTCGAGCTGACCGACCTTCACCGCTGAGCAGCAGTTCTCCGGGTCGACCCGCCACAGCTCCTCGTCGTGGTGGGGCACCGTCATCATGCGCAGGTTGAGGCCGTAGCGACGCCGCACCGTCTCCACCGTCTGGAGCGTCTCGGGGAAGTGGTACCCGGTGTCGATGAACACCACCTCGATGCCAGGGTGCACCTTCGTGGCGAGATCGATCATCACCGCGTCGTTCATCGAGGCGCTGAGGCTCAGATGGGGCGCGAAGCTGTCGACGGCCCACTTGATGATCTTGGACGCCGGCCAGCTCTCGAACTCGCGGTTGAGCCCGGCCAGCTCCTCGTCGGTGAAGTCGGCCACCTCGACCACAGTCACGTCGCGCACTCCGACTCGCCGGTCTCGGCGACGTAGGGGCCCGTCTCGTCGTAGTCGACGTAGTAGTCGGGGCCGTCCTCGGGGGTGGGGAACACGTCGAGGTCCTTGAGGTCCTCGGCCAGCACCTTCACGCCGCCTGCTCGGTCCATCCAGGCCCGGAAGGCCTCACCGGCCTGGCGCTCGTCGTTGAAGCGGCGCACGACCCGCACAGCCGCCTCGGGAGCGTTCTTGGCCGGCAAGCGCAGCGCCTTCTCGCCGAAGTTGATCTTCTCCTGGCCGACGTAGCCGCCCAGCAGCATCTGGTAGCCGGGGGCGGACTTGCCGTGGGCCCGTCGCACAGCCCCGAAGAAGCCAATGTCGGCGATGTGGTGCAGCACGCAGCTGTTCGTGCAGCCGGAGATGTTCGTGCGGATCCCGCCGACGTCAGCCAGACCGGCCTCGTCGAGGGCGGCACCGATGGCGTCGGCCAGCCCGCGGCTCTGGGTGACGGCCAGGTTGCACGTGTCGGCGCCCGGGCAGGCGACGACGTCGCGCGCCAGCTCGGCGCCCGGCTCGGCCATGCCGATGGCGGCCAGGCGCTGGTGGAGCACCGGCAGCTGGCTCTCCGACAGGCCCCGGAACACGAGGTTCTGGCGGTTGGTGATGCGCACCTCGGCGCCCAGCTCGCGCTGGATCGAGGCGAGGGCCCGGAACTGGGCCGTGGTGATGTCGCCGAGGCGGGCGTAGGCCAGCGCCGAGACGGTGCCCTTGGCGACGCCTCGCATCACGTTGGCGTCGTCCCAGGCCTGGAAGGGGTCGCTACGCCGCAGCGTGACCGGCGTGCCCTGGCCGATCGGCGTGGGGACGGCGCCCAGGCCGAGGCCGGCCGGGTCGTCGCCCGCCTTCAGGACCGCCTCGGGGATCCCGCCCGGCCAGGTGGACGAGGCGACGAGGAGCTTGCGCTCCTTCAGCACCCGGGCCTGCACGTCCTCCCAGCCCATCGTGTCGACGAGCCACTTCATCCGCGCGCGGAGCTTGTTGTCTCGGTTGCCGTGGTTCGAGAAGACCCGCAGGACGGCTTCGAGGGTGGCCATGAGGTCTGCGCGGGCGGTGAACTCCTCGAGGGCCAGCGCCGGGTGCGGGTTGGCGCCGAGGCCGCCCGCGATGAACACCCGGAATCCCGCCTCGCGGGTGCCGTCAGGGAGCGTGCGGGTGGTGGCGATCACGCCTACGTCGTTGAACATGGCCTGGCCGCAGTCGGTCTCGCAGCCCGAGAAGTTGATCTTGAACTTGCGGGGCAGGCGCTGCGCCAGCGGGTGGTGCAGGAAGTGCTGGAAGGCGGCTTCGGCCCACGGGCTGATGTCGAGGGCCTCGTACGGGCAGGCGCCGGCGAGGTGGCAGCCCATCACGTTGCGCACGGTGTCGCCGCAGGCCTCACGGGAGGTGAGCCCGACCGACGCCATGTCCCAGAGCGCGGCGGGCACCACGTCGAGCTCGACGAAGTGGAACTGCACGTTCTGGCGGGTGGTGAGGTGGCCCCACCCGCGGCTGTAGGTCTCGGATAGGTGGGCGAACATGTCGAGCTGCTCGGGGGTGATGGAGCCGTAGGGGATCTTCACCCGCACCATCTGGTTGTGGCCTCCCTGACGCTGGCCGTAGATGCCGTTGTTGAGGCGGAACACCCGGAAGGCGTCCTCCTCGAGGTCGCCGGCCAGGTAGCGGGCCAGCTGCTCCTCGAACTTCTCGACGTCGGCTCGGAGCTCCGGATCGATCTCACGCTGCAGCATCGCGGGGGCCTCTTCGTGCCGTCGGGGCGGTCAGGCTGAATCCTGACCGGAGGGATCAACAATCATCCCAAACCCGAGTCAGCCGGTCAACATTCCCGACCGGAGCAGAACGCTGGGTCAGCGCTTGAGGAGCTCGGCGATGCGAAAGGCGAGGTCGAGCGACTGGCGACCGTTGAGCCGCGGGTCGCACATCGTCTCGTAGCGGTCGCCCAGATCGGCGTCGAGGATCTCCTCGGCGCCGCCCAGGCACTCGGTGACGTCGGACCCGGTGAGCTCGACGTGGACGCCGCCGGGCCAGGTGCCCTCGGCCCGGTGCGCGGCGAAGAACCCGCTGATCTCGCTGAGCACGGCCTCGAGGTGGCGCGTCTTCTTGCCGCCGTCGGAGGTGAAGGTGTTGCCGTGCATCGGGTCGCACGCCCACACGACAGGGTGGCCGGCATCGCGCACGGCGGCGAGGAGCGGGCGCAAGCCGTCTTCGATCAGGTCCGCACCCATGCGGGAGATGAGCGTGAGCCGTCCGGGCACCCGGTCGGGGTTGAGAGCCTCGCAGAGCGCCAGCACGTCATCTGCCGTGGCGGTGGGGCCGACCTTGCAGCCGATGGGGTTGCCGACGCCGCTCAGGAACTCCACATGGGCGCCGTCGAGCTGGCGGGTCCGCTCACCGATCCAGAGCATGTGGGCGGAGCAGTCGTACCAGTCGCCGGTGAGCGAGTCCTGGCGGGTCAGCGCCTCCTCGTACCCGAGGATCAGCGCCTCGTGGCTGGTGAAGAAGTCCACCTCGTGCAGGGCGGGCAAGGTCGCCGAGTCGACGCCGCACGCGTGCATGAAGCGCAGCGCACGGTCGATGTCGTCGGCCAGTCGCTCGTAGCGCCGGCCCTCGCGGCTGGAGGCCACGAACTCCTGGTTCCACTGATGGACCCGCGACAGGTCGGCGAACCCGCCCTTCACGAAGGCTCGCAGGAGGTTCAGCGTGGACGCCGACTGGTGGTAGGCCTGCAGGAGCCGCTCGGGGTTCGGCACCCGGGCCGCTTCCGTGGGCGCGATGTCGTTGACGATGTGGCCGCGGAACGACGGCAGCTCGAGGTCGCCGATCCGTTCGGTGTCGGCTGAGCGGGGCTTGGCGAACTGGCCCGCGATGCGTCCCACCTTCACCGTGGGCACGCCCGACGAGTAGCTGAGCACGATGGCCATCTGCAGGATGACCTTGAGCGAGTCGCGGATCCCGTCGGCGGTGAAGGAGTCGAACGACTCCGCGCAGTCGCCGGCCTGCAGCAGGAAGGCCTTGCCGTCGGCCACCTGACCGAGGGCCGTGGTGAGGGCCCGGGCCTCGCCCGCGAACACCAGCGGGGGGAGGGTGGAGAGCTGCTTGAGCACCCCGTCGAGGGCGGCGTCGTCGGGCCAGCGAGGCTGCTGCGCGGCGGGACGGTCGCGCCAGGTCGAGGGAGCCCAGGTCTCAGTCATCGCTGACCAGCGTGGCCGGTGAGCGGGCCGG
>JBKJSO010000377.1:0-4871 GCA_046595835.1 Acidimicrobiales bacterium
GCTGTTCTTCACCGACGTCCAGGTGCCGGTGGCCAACCGGCTCGGCGACGAGGGCAGCGGGTTCCGGTCGCTCGTCACGAAGCTGCCCCAGGAGCGCCTGTCGATCGCCGCCACGGGCGTGGCCGCGGCTCGAGCCGCGCTCGACCTCACGCTCGACTATGTGAAGGAGCGCACCGCGTTCGGCGTGCCGATCGGTTCGTTCCAGAACAGCCGCTTCCGTCTGGCTGAGATGGCCACGGAGGTGGAGATCGCGCAGTCGTTCATCGATCGCTGCGTCCTCGCCCTCAACGAGGGCACGCTCACCGCAGAGGAAGCCGCCATGGCGAAGTGGTGGTGCACAGAGCTCCAGAAGCGCGTCATCGACAGCTGCGTGCAACTTCACGGCGGCTACGGCTACATGACGGAGTACCCGATCGCTCGCGCCTACGCCGATGCGCGCATCACCACGATCTACGGCGGCACCACCGAGATCATGAAGGAGATCATCGGCAAGTCACTCGGCCTCTGAGCCGACCGTCCGCACCCAACTCGAGGCAATAGGTTCCGATCTCGACCTCCCGAGGTAATGAGTTCCACATGCGGGACCTATTGCCTCGAGAGCGCCCGAACGGAACCTATTGCCTCGGACAGTGTGGGTCGGCGGGACTCCACCGTCGCAGAGGGTCGGTCATGCGGCCGTGCGGCCGAGCTGGCGGAGGCGGGTCGCGCGGGTCTCCGCGACAACCGCGCACACCTCCTGCGGGGCGTGAACGATCTGCTCAAAGACGAAGCGCAGCGGCACCCACCCCGCTCGCACCACCTGGGCGTCGCGCTCGCGATCCCGGCGGGCCGCCGCAACACGGGCATGCCAGCGTCGACCATCGGCTTCGAGGACGACCTGTGCATCGCGGTAGCCGCCATCTGCGATGCCGGGGACCGACCCGCGGCCCGGGAGCGGGATCTGGCGCTGTGGAGCCGGGAGCCCACCCGCCGCCAGCGCCCCAAACAGGCGGCGCTCCAGCTCAGACGCCGGCGGCACATAGCCGTCGCCCCGCTCATCGAGCGCTCGGGCAACCTTGTCGACACCGGGCTTGCCCGGACGACTCACATCGGCGAGCACGGCTGCGATGGCCGAGTAGGACGTACGACCGCTGCGTACGAGGTCGTCGGCCACGAGTCCGATCATGCCTTCGCCACACGTCGCGCCGAGCTCCACGACGCAACGTGCGGGCGTGCTCACGGGAAGCCCGTGCCCGGTCGACCGCTGCCAGTCAGCGAGGTCATCGATCTGGTGCACCATCAGCCCGGGCAACCGGTGATGGGCGCCGTGAGGACTGGTCAGCGTGATCGGTACCAGCGGGAGTCGCTCCGCGCCGTGCAGCACGGCAGCGGTCTCGTGGGTCAGGACTGCGCCTCGACCGACCGCAAGGACCGCCGACCACAGTTGGAGCAGACGAGATCCTGGCGTTCCCCCCACCGTGAAAACTCCGGGCAGTATCCTCGTCCACACCCCGCTCGACAGCCGCCGGCTGATGGTCGACTTCGGGAACCCGATCTCGCGCGCCTGAGCGAAGGTGAAGGCTCCCGCCTGGCGACCCGCCAGCAGGGCCAGTCGTGCATCACGTCCTGATGTGTCCATCCCACAGGATCCCAGCGAGGTGTGACAGCCCTCCTGGCCTTCCAGCAACCCCGAGGCAATAGGTTCCGTTCGCCAACTCTCGAGGCAATGAGTTCCACATGCGGGACCTATTGCCTCAAGAGTGCCTCGACGGAACCTATTGCCTCGAGTTGGGTCGCGGGCGCGGGTGGCGCGGGTGGCGCGGGTTACGCGGGGGCGCGTCTGCTAGCTGAGGAAGCCGTCGATGATCCTGCGGCCGATGGGGCCGAGGACGTCCGCGTCGTCGTCAGGCTCGGCCGCCCTCGGCTCGCGGCAGCGAACCGGCTCCGGGCGACCGAGGAGCACCTTGGCCGCGACGGCCAGCGCGACAAAGGCGAGCGGTCGAACGGGCAGGTCAGTCGAGGTCGGCGTCACCGACCACTGGTCGTCGATCCAGTCCTCGTCCTCGACGTCGGTGCAGTGCGCGCTGCCGAGGAGCCGGCCGCCCGTCTCCACGACCTGGAACCGCGCACCCCGACGCACCGGTTCGAGCCGGCCCGCCGGCGCGCTCGTCTCGTCGCGGATGTCGATCGCCAGGCTGAGCGGGCCTCCGTGGCGGAGGTAGGTGCCGAGAGGGGCACCGTCGGCGCCGATCGCCACCACCGCCGCGTCCGCGGCTTCGTACGCCTCGAGGCGAAACAGCAACGTCCCACCGGTGGAGCACGTGAGCGGCGGACGGGCCCGGATGCCGGGGCCGGTGAGGTTGGCCTCGATCAAGCCGTCGACGCCACACACCACCAAGCCACCGTGCGGCGACAGGCGCAGCACGGTGCACCCGGGTCCACCGGCGAACGGCTCCCGGCCGGCCGGGCGGTGCATCCGCAGGCCGCTCGAGAGCATCCGCGCGATGTCGTCCTCCACATCGGCGTCGGGCGGAGGCCGCAAGAGGGCCAGGCAGCTCGTGCAGGACTGCATCCGGGCGGCGCAGACGTGGCCGCACTCAGGGCAGGTGATCGTGGCGTCGAGGTCCTCGACGAGCGTGGCCATGCAGCGCGGACACGTCTCGCGGTCGTCCGGCCATCGCTGCTTGCAGGAAGGGCATGCCCGCACGGGCGCAACCTACCGGCGGAGCAGGTCCTTCGCGATGTGGGTGATCTGGATCTCGTCGGTGCCGGCGTAGATCTGCAAGACCTTCGCATCGCGGGCGAGCTGCTCCACCTGGAACTCGCTCATGTAGCCGTTCCCACCATGGAGCTGCACGGCCTCCATGGCCACCTCCGTGGCGGCCCGGGCCGAGTAGAGCTTCATGGCCGACGCCTCGGCCAGGCTGAGGCCGACGCCGGCGGCGGACATCTCGATGTACCGGAACACGAGGTTCTGCACGTTGAGGCGGGCCACCTCCATCCGGGCCAGCTTGTCCTGGATGAGCTGGAACTCCCCGATGGGCTGACCGAACTGCACGCGGTCCTTGGCGTACTGCACGCACAGCTCGAGGCACCGCTCGATGATCCCGTAGGCCATGGCGGCCACCCCGGATCGCTCCATGGAAAACGTGTCCTTGGCGCCCTCACGACCGCCGGCCGGCACGTCCTCGGTCTCGCCGATGAGGCGGTCCTTGCCGACGCGCACGTCGGTGAGGAAGAGCTCACCGGTGGGCGAGCTGTGCATGCCCATCTTGCGCAGGGGCTTCGACTGCTCCAGGCCGGGCATGCCCTTGTCGAGGACGAAGGAGAGGATCTTGCGCTCGGCCGGCGGGTTGCCCTCGTCGAGCTTGCAGATGAACACGATCGTGTCGGCGAAGGGGCCGTTCGTGATGAACGTCTTGGAGCCGTTGAGCAGGTACTCGTCGCCGTCGCGCCGGGCGGAGGCCTTCATCGAGCCGAAGGCGTCGGAGCCCGAGCCCGGCTCGGTGATGGCCCAGGCGCCGATCTTGTCGAGCGTGAGGAGGTCGGCAGCCCAGCGCTCCTTCTGGGCGATCGTGCCGCGGCTCATGATCGAGGCGGACGTGAGACCCATCGACACGCCCATGGCCGTGACCATGCCTGGGCTGTGGCGGCAGATCTCGATGATCGGGAGCATGGTCATGGCGATGGCGTTGGGATCGCCGCCACCGCGACGCTCGCCCTTGGGCGCCGGCTCCTCCTCGCCGGCCGCCACGCGCTTCTCGCGCTCGATCTGCTGCTTGAAGCGATCACGGGCCATGGCGTCCATGCCAAAGGTGGAGAAGAGCTTGCGGAGGATGTCGTACGGGGGGAGGTCACCGTGCTCAAGCTCCTCGCGCTTCGGCGCGATCTCCGCCTCGACGAACTGCCGCACCGCGTCGCGGATCATCAGCTGCTCTTCAGACCACTCGAACATGTCGTTCCCCCATCGGAGAGTCGTTGCACTGGAGGTGCAAAGGGTACGGGGGGCCGGGCGGTGCTGTCAGGTTCGCCTGCGGGAATGTCGCGATCGGGCTCGGAGGTGGCATCCTTGTCCGGTTCAGCAGCCAGCAACCAGGAGATGCGCGTGCCCTTCAAGGTCGGTGACAAGGTCGTCTACCCCCATCACGGTGCTGCCGTGATCGAAGGGACCGACACCATCACCCTGTCCGACGGCGTGAAGAGCAAGTACTTCGTGCTCCGCATGACCCACGGCGACCTCATGCTCAAGGTCCCTCAGGACCGGGCTGAGGAGATCGGCATGCGCTACCCGATCTCCAAGGAAGACGTTGAGGACGTCTTCGAGGTGCTCGCCAAAAAGGACGTGCGCGAGCCCACCAACTGGTCTCGCCGGTTCAAGAACCACCAGGAGAAGCTCAAGTCGGGCGACGTGTACCAGGTGGCCGAGGTGGTTCGAAACCTCGCCCTGCGTGACGCCGACAAGGGCCTGTCCGCCGGCGAGAAGTCGATGTTCGTGAAGGCCCGCCAGGTGCTCGTGAGCGAGCTGGCCTTCGCCCTCAACATCTCCGAGGACACTGCGCTCGACCGGCTGAACAAGACCCTCTCCTAGCGTGCGACGAGGGATCGTGGTGCTCGTCGCCGCGCTCGCGTTGACGGCCTGCTCGGGCGGTGGCGACACCGGGCCCACCGCGGCCGGGCGGAGCACAGACAGCACCGCCGCCCTCGCCACCACGACGAGCACCAGCGAGACTCCCCTCACCGGCCAGCCGCTGGTGATCGCGGAGCAGGGCGTGTCGAGCTTCCCCGATCCGATCGACCACACCGCCACCCTGGGGGGCTACGGCATCATCCTGCAGAACCCGAACGCGGACCTGCTGGCGGCCGGCGTGCGAGTGATCACCCACCTCCTCGAC
>JBKJSO010000380.1:0-3354 GCA_046595835.1 Acidimicrobiales bacterium
TCTGCGTCCCCACCCCGCTGATCGACCACCGGCCGGACCTCAGCGCCATCGAGCGAGCCGGCCGCGACGTCGGCGCCAACGTCTGCAGTGGGACGCTGGTGATCCTGGAGTCCACGACCTACCCGGGAACCACGGAACAGGTTCTCACGCCACTGCTCGAGTCCGGGGGCCTCGCCGCTGGGGTCGACCTCCTCGTGGCATTCTCACCTGAGCGCATCAACCCTGGCGACCACTCGCTCGGCTTCGCCGCCGTGCCGCGCGTCGTCGGCGGCTCCACCCCCGCCGCCACCGACGCCGCCACCGCGTTCTACCGCGAGCTGGTCGACGTCGTGCACCCCGTCTCGAGCTGCCGCGCCGCTGAGATGGCCAAGCTGCTCGAGAACACCTATCGGCTGGTGAACATCGCCCTCGTCAACGAGCTGGCCCAGCTCTGCGCCGACCAGGGGATCGACGCGTGGGAGGTGATCGACGCGGCGGCCACCAAGCCCTTCGGGTTCCACGCCTTCTACCCGGGCCCGGGCGTCGGCGGCCACTGCATCCCGCTCGATCCTGCATACCTCACCTGGCAGTCGCGACGCGACACGGGCCGACCGTTCCGCCTGGTGGAGCTGGCCAAGGACATCAACGACCAGATGCCCGCCTATGTCGCCCGCAGGGTGATGGACGCGCTCAACGATCGGGGCATCGCGGTGCGAGGAGCACGGATCCTCGCGCTCGGCGTCACCTACAAGGCCGACGTCGGCGACATCCGCGAGTCCGCCGCCGTGCAGGTCCTCGCCCACCTCCAGCACTGGGGGGCCACGCTCGCCTTCCATGACCCGTTCGTGACGCGCCTCGATGACCAGGGCCTCCGTCTGCGCCGAAGCCGCCTCACCGAGGCCGCCGTGCGCAAGGCGGACGCGGTGCTGCTTCTCACCCCTCATGCCACCTACGACGTCGCTGACCTCATCGAGTGGTCGTCGCTGCTCTTCGACGCTCGGAACGCCACCGCCGGGCTCTCAGGCCCGAACGTGGAGGTCCTGTGAGCCGGTCATCGCGGCCGGCGATCCTCGGCGGCGAGCCCACCTTTCCCGAGGGGCTCCCCCTCGTACGGCCCACCATCGATGACGTGCCGAAGCTCGCCCGTCGCCTCGAAGCGATCCTCGAGTCCGGCCTCCTCACGAACGGTGCGACGGTGCGTGAGCTCGAGGACCAGGTGACGGCCCGCCTCGGCGTCGCGCATGCCGTTGCCGTGTCGAGCTGCACCGCCGGGCTGATGCTCACCTATCAGGCGCTGGGCGTCGGCCCCGGTCAGCGCGTGGTCCTCCCCAGCTTCACGTTCGCGGCCAGCGCGCACGCCGTGGTGTGGGCCGGAGCCGAGATCGACTTCTGCGAGGTGACCGAGGAGCGCTGCTCGCTCGATGTCGCCGATCTGGCGACCAGGCTCGACGCTGACGGACCCATCGGCGCCATCAGCGCCACCCACGTCTACGGCCACCCGGCCGAGGTCGAGGCCATCGACGCACTCGCTGCGGCGCGGGGGATCCCTGTCGTGTACGACGCGGCCCACGGGCTGGGCAGCGAGCGCGCCGGGCGAGCGATCGGCGGCTTCGGGGCCGCCGAGGTGTTCAGCCTCAGCCCCACCAAGGTCGTTGTGGCTGGCGAGGGCGGGCTCGTGACCACGAACGACGCGGCGCTCGCCGACGCCGTCCGCCTCGGGCGCGACTACGGCAACCCGGGTGACTACGACTGCCAGTTCCCGGGACTCAACGCCCGGATGTCAGAGCTGCACGCGGCGGTAGCACTCGCGTCGCTCGAGGATGTCGACGCGCACATCGACCACCGCGCCTCGCTCGTGGCCCGCTTCGTGCGGAGCGTGGCCTCGGTGCCCGGCCTTCGGGTCGTCCTTCCGCGCAACGGTGACCGATCGACCTTCAAGGACCTCACGGTGCTGGTGCACGCAGCGGACTTCGGCCTGGACGCCGGAGACCTGCAGACTGCTCTGCAGCGTGAGGGGATCGACAGCCGGCGGTACTACGCGCCGCCCATCCACCAGCAGACCGGGTACACCGACCGGTGGCCGGCGCGGCGTCCACTCCCGATCACCGACGAGCTCGCCACCATGGCCCTCTCGCCGCCGCTGTGGTCCCACCTGCCAGAGGCGTCCATCGACGGCGTGGCCCACGCCATCGCCCGGATCCGCGCCCACGCGCCCTCCGTGGTGGCGGCGCTGCGGGACGCGACCCAGTGACCACTAGCCTCCACGTCGTGGGTCGGACTGACTGATGGAGCCTCTCGAGTACCTCCGGGTGATCAGACGCCGTTGGCGGCTGCTCGCCGCCTGCGTGCTCATCGCGGGCGTGGTCGCGTGGATCACCACGCCCGCGCATCCGCGCAACGACGCCGTCACCTACAAGGCCACCCACCAGCTGATCCGCGACTCGCGCGCCACCGCGCCGCCGGCCATCGCGTCTCTGTCCATCTTCGTCAAGACCGGTGAGGTGCCGCGCCGCGTCGCCAAGCAGATCGGCTTCCAGGGGGAGCCCGCCCTGCTCGCGTCCGCGGTCACCCTCGAGCCGGACGAGACCGTCGGGACGCTCGGCATCACCGTCACGGGCAGCTCGCCCTCTGACGCGGCGAGGCGGGCGAACGCCTTCGCAGAGGAGACCCTCGCCTACCTGGGCGAGCAGTCGCAGTCCGCCCAGCAGGAGCAGCTCACGCGACTCAACGACCAGCTCGCCACCCTCCAGGTCGACATCGACGCGCTCGACAAGAAGATCAACAGCTCCGGAGGAGCAGGCAGCGACGGGATCTCCGAGGCCCAGCGCGACTCCAAGCTGCGCCAGTACGGCGCCGCCCTCGACCAGCAGCAGCAGCTGCTCAACCAGCCACCGCCCAGCGCCGGCTACGTCACACTCCAGGCGGCGCTTCCTGACCTAGCGAGTCCGGTCGGGGGTGGGTTCACTGCTCCCCGCAGCCGGCCAGCGCGCACCGGAGTCGCGATCGTGCTCGGCCTGCTCCTGGGGCTCGCCGCAGTGCTGATGGCCGAGCGGCTCGACACCCGCCTCAACACGCGCGAGGCCACGCAAGCTGGCTTCCGGCTCCCCGTCATCGCGGAGGTGCCTCGCACAGTCGGGTTCGACGCTTCGATCGTGAGCGCGATCGATCCGCTCTCCTCGACGGCTGAGGCCTACCGAACGCTCCGCGCGTCGCTCGTGCTCATCCCCACGACCGCCCTCGGTGGCCGCGCCAAGGGGGAGCAGTCGCCTCAGGTCATCCTCGTCACCTCGCCGGCACCTGGGGACGGCAAGACCACCACCGTGGCCAACCTCGCCGCCTGCTTCGCCGAGGCGGGGCGATCGGTCCTCGTGCTGG
>JBKJSO010000010.1:0-14326 GCA_046595835.1 Acidimicrobiales bacterium
CTGGCCGACGCCGGCCCTCGACGACTGAGAGCCCGCGAGGGGCGCTGACTGGTCGACAGCTCAACTCGTGTAATGGTCGGGGTCGTTGGCGAATCGTGCGGCGCAGGCGAGGCTGCAGAACCAGTAGTCGTGGTCATGATGTCGGAGCCGTCCGATCGCATCGGCTCGTTGCCATTGCATGCGGCAGACGGGGTCGACGACGGAGCCGGCCGCGATTGGGCACAGCTCGAGCTCGAACAGCTCGACGGGGGCGCTGAGGTTGCGAAGGTCGAAGGCTCCGAGCTCGACGACCCGAATGTCCTGTTGGCGCGCGGCTTGGGCGATGGCCTCGGTGGCGACGACTTGCCCGCCGTGGGCCTGTCCAGCCACGCGTGCGGCGAGGTTGACGCTGCCACCGATGTAGTCGCCGTCTCGTTCGATGGCCGTCCCCTGGTGCAGGCCCGCTCGGGGGAGGGGAAAGCCGGGCTCGGCAACACACGCCTGCACGAGGTGGGCGACACCATCGAGGGCTGCGTCGGAGGTGGCGAACACGAGCATCACCGCGTCGCCGATCGTCTTGACCAGATGGCCGCCGCCGGTGAGGGAGTCTCGAGTGAGCTGCTCGAACCGTTCGATGAGGGCGGCGGCGTCAGTGTCGCCGTGGGCTTCGGTGAGCGCCGTGAACCCGGCGAGGTCCACGAACGCGAAGGTCATCTCGGCGGGGTCGTCCATGTGCGGCTCAGGTCTCCACCTGATCCGGCGCAGCGGCGGCGGCACTCGTTCGGTGGCGTCGCGTGATCCGCACGAGGTACCCGGTGGCGGCGATGAGGGTGACGAGGGCGGTCCATTGGCTGCCCGTCAGGCCGGTGCCGTGGGTGACGTCGACCCGGAAGAAGTCCTCGATGATCCGGCCGGTCCCGTACCAGATGGCGAACACCAGGATCAGGAACCCGGTTGGTCGGGATCGGCGGCGCAGCAGGAGCAGCACGCCAAGCAGCACGCTGACCGAGATCAGGTCGTAGAGGGCAGGCATGTGCACGGCCTGCCCGACGCGGGCCACGCACGGCGAGGCGGTGTCGGCGCCGGTGCAGCGGAACCCAAGGAAGAAGTCAGTTGGCTTGCCGAGGTGATCGCCGACGACCAGGTCACCGATGCGACCGATCAGGATCCCGAGCGCCATCCCAGGAGCGGCTGCGTCCATCACTGGGAAGAACTGCAACCGGTACTGACGCATGAGCGGGTAGGCGGCGACGATGGCCCCAAAGATCCCGCCCAACAGCGAGATGCCGCCATGCCACACCTGGAACCACTGCAGCGGGTTGTCGTACTCGCCAAGGTGGTTGACGACATAGGCAACCCGGGCCCCAAGAGCGGCCCCAATCGCCGCACGGTACAGCAGGGCGTAGAGCTGCTCGTCGGTGATGCCGATTCGGCGCGCCTGTGGGCGCATCAGCCAGGCGCCGGCCAGGAACCCGACTGCGATCCCGATGCCATGCGGCGAGATCGACAGGGGACCGAGGTGGAGCTTGACGATCGGGTTGTAGCTGATGAACGCGAGCACGCTGCCTCCGGTCATGGCTGACTTCTCCTTGAAGGTTCGACGCGTCAGGTGACGGTGATGGTGAGCTTCATGCCACGGGCGTAGTGGGCGGCCTGGTGACAGCCGATCTCAAGGGTGCCAGTGTCGTCGAAGGTGTGGGTGAGCTCGCCACTTTCACCGAGGTCGACGGTGATGGCGGCGCTCCCACGGTCGCCGTGGTCCATCCTACCGGTGCTCATCTCGCCGTCGCCGTTCTGCATGTCCATCTCGTGGCCGTCCTGGGCGGCGGCGTCGCCGATGAAGGCATCGTGTGCGCGCTCCACCGCCTCTGTCACAGCGAGCCGCGGGCTTTGAGGTCGAGGTAGGTGTCGGCGAGCTTCGGGGCGAGCTGGCCGGCGGGTGCATCGATCACCACGGCGCCCAGCCCGCGCAAGCGGGCGACGGTGCGGTCGCGCTCGGCCAGCCCGGACGTGGCGGCGGCGGCCCGATAGGCCTCGTCGCCATCGACGGGCGATGCCGTGGCCCAGGCGGTCACGTCGGGGTCTCGCACCGCGGCGATGAGCACCACGTGATGCCGCACCAGAAGCGGGAGGGCCGGCAGGAGCGTCTCGCCGACCGCCTGCTCGACGAGGTCGGTGAAGAGCACGATGAGCGAGCGGCGCCGGAATCGCGCGATCGTCGCCGCGAAGGCACCGCGGTAGTCGCTCTCCGCGAGCACTGGTTGCAACGCGTACATGGCGTCCGCCACCCGCCCGAGCTGGTCGCGGCCCGCCCTCGGGGGCAGGACCGTACGGACCTCCCGATCGAACACGACGAGGCCACAGCGGTCGCCGAGCCGCGTCGCCACGGTGGTCAGGCACATGACGGCGTCCATGGCGTGCTCCACTCGGGGCACGTCGGCGACCCGGCCCGCCATCACCCGACCGTTGTCGAGCAGCAGCAGCACCGTCTGGTTGCGCTCCGCCCGGTAGGTCCGCACCATCGCCTTGCCGACGCGCGCTGTGGCGGCCCAGTCGATGCGGCGCACCTCGTCGTCCACCCCGTACTCGCGCAGCTGGTCGAACTCGGTGCCCCCGCCGCGACCTCGAGCCGAGCGCAGCCCGACCTCGAGGATCCTCGCTCGGTTGATGCGCAGCTCCGCTTCATCGCGACTGGCGAAGGCCGGATGGACGCGCAGCACGTCGGGACGGCGGATCGTGCGCTGCCGCGCGCCGAGTCCGAGCGGTCCGTCGACTCGCACGACGAGATCGGTCACGTCGAATTGGCCGCGGCGCGTCGGTGCGAGCGCGGCGGTGCCCACCAGCCGCGCTCCCGGCGGTGCCACGCCGGCGAAGCGCCGACTCGAGGCCCACAGCGACGGCGCCAGCTGGTCGGCGAGGGCCACCCGGATGCGGCGGGCGGTGGGGTTGCGGATCGACCAACCGACCTCCGCCTCGCGTCCCAGCACGATCACCGGCGGCAGCTCCCGGACCACGTCCAAGCGCTGCGGATCCACCCCGACCAGCGCGTCGACCAGGGCGACGAGGAGCAGCGCGCTGTCGATCAGCACCAACGGCCGGAGCAGCCCGCGCACCGGCAGGGCCAGCGCCAGGAGCGACGCGACCGCCGCAACCGCGGCCAACCGACGCGTGGGAACGAGTCGCATCAGCGAGGCACGGGCACCGAGGCCAGGAGCCCATCGAGCACGGCGTCGGCAGTGACGCCCTCCAACTCCACCTCGGGGCGCAGCTGCACCCGGTGGCGAAGGGCCGGCTTGGCCATCGCCTTCACCTCGTCGGGGGTGACGTACGGGCGTCCCACCAGCCAGGCCCAGGCCTTGGCCGCGTGGAGGAGCATGGCCGTGCCGCGGGGCGAGACCCCGAGCGAGAGCGACGGCGAGTCCCGAGTAGCTCGGGCCAGGCTCACGAGGTAGTCGAGGACAGGCGGTTCGACGCGCACGTCGTCCACGAGAGCTCGAGCGGCGGCCAGGTCGGCCCCGCTGGCCACCGGTCGGACCAACGACGCGACATCGTGGGGGTCAAGGCCCTGATCGTGGCGGTGCAGCACCTCGCGCTCCTGCTCCGCCGAGGGGTACCCCATCTGGAGCTTGAGGAGGAACCGATCGAGCTGGGCCTCGGGGAGCGGGTAGGTGCCCTCGTACTCCACGGGGTTCTGGGTGGCCACGACGATGAAGGGGCGGGGCAGGGGGCGAGCCTGGCCCTCCACGGTGACCTGCCGCTCCTCCATCGCCTCGAGCAGGGCGGCCTGGGTCTTCGGCGGGGTGCGGTTGATCTCGTCGGCGAGGAGGAGGTTGGTGAAGACCGGCCCCTCGCGGAAGTGGAAGGCGCCCTCGGCGCCTGCCTGGGCCCCGCTCGTGTAGATGAGCTGGCCGACCACGTCGGACGGCATGAGGTCGGGCGTGAACTGGATACGGGTGAACTCGAGGTCGAGGGCGGCGGCCACCGCCTTGGCGAGGAGCGTCTTCGCCACGCCGGGCACGCCCTCAAGGAGCACGTGACCGCCCACGAGCAGCGCGGTGATGAGGCCCGACACGGTGCCGTCCTGGCCGACCACGACCTTGCTCACCTCCTCGCGCACGGCGAGCACCGCGGCCCTCGGATCAGGGTGGGCGGTCGTCTCGGTCACTGGGGGACCTCCTGGTGGACGGACGCCACGGCTCGGGCCACGGCCACGAGCTCGGCATCGGTGGTGATGGATCGGTCGTCGACTGCCATGAGCACGTGCTCGACGTCAGCCCCGCTGCGGGCCGCGGTGATCTCGGCCAGCGTGGCCGGCGACGCGTCAGCCGGAACGCCCAGCCGGGCGCGGAGCGACCGCCGCAGACCGGCGCGCAGGATCTCGGCGGCGGCGCCGGGCGCCCGGCTGCGAGACAGCAGCCGACCGATCGCTCCGACCAGCTCGGAACCGGCCACGTCCACCGGCTGGTCCTCGGCCACGGGTCGTCCGAGGCGGATAGCCCGCCACAGCGCGTAGAGCACAAAGGCCACGCCGAGCTGCAGCAACCCGCGCTTCACGCCACCCGGCACGAGCTGGCTGAGGGTCTTGGTGCCACCGCCGGCCGGCACGGGCGCATCGACGAAGCGCACAGCGGTCGCCGCGGACGGCGCCAGCAGGGTGGCCGCCAGCACCGCGTTGTCGCGGCGGCCGAGGTGGTCGTTGGTGACGAAGGCGGCGCCGCCCACGGACACCACCTGACCTCCACCGAGGGGTGTGACGACGACGAACGCCCGGTGGTGCCCGTCGCCGAAGCAGACCTGGTCGGACGCGGCCGCGTCGAAGCGCACCGCGGCACCCCCGTCGACGGAGCCGATGTCGCCGAGCGCGCCGACGGTGCAGGTCCCGCGGCTGATCGAGCGGTCCGCCAGGTCGAGACCCAGTCCGGCCACTGGCGCCGCGAACGACGAGGAGGGGTCGGTGACCACCAGGGTGCCACCGTCGCTCACCCACCGGGTGAGGGCGGCCGAGTGCCCCGCATCGAGCCGGTCTTGGAGGACGAGCGCCACGGCGTCGGTCGGCTCCGGCAGCCCCACGGACAGGTTGACCTCCGCCCCGAGCCCGCGCAGCAGGGACACGAGGGCGCTCGTGCCGAGCGGGCCGTCGGAGCGAGGGTCGAGCGGGGGTCCATCGCGTCCGGGTCGACCGGCGACGAGCGCGGCGAGGAGCACCGCGATCGCGATGCACCCACCCACACCGGCACCCCGCGGCAGGTGGGCGCGGCGGGCCGCCATCAGGCACCTACCCGCACGGCGAGGACCTGCGCGTCGAGGATCTGGAACCTCGCCGCCTCGACGGGTCCGGTGGCCACATCGCCGTACCAGGCCGCCTCGAACAGCTCCGTGGCGGCGGCCAGGG
The DNA here is from genome assembly GCA_046595835.1 of Acidimicrobiales bacterium. GTDB lineage: Bacteria > Actinomycetota > Acidimicrobiia > Acidimicrobiales > VFJN01 > VFJN01. The sequence continues at coordinate 5,372 of JBKJSO010000010.1, forward strand.
CGGGGGCGGCGTCCGGCAGCGACACAGCCACATCGCGGACGTATTCGCCGGCCGTACGCCCCGCCTGGTCGGGGATGGCACCTCGCGCCACGAGCTCGGCGACGAGCGCCCGATGGCGGCAACGGAGCCCCTCCTTCCACCGACCCTCGGCCTCCAAGGCCTCGGCGTCGGCTCGCCACTCGCCCGGCGTCCGGGTGAGCTCGACCATCACGCGCGCTGCGCGATCGGGTGGGGGGAGGAACCGTGCCACCCGCCCGAAGCGAACGATCAGGTAGACCACCAGGGCGACCGCGCCGACCACCAGGATCCACGCGATCAGCGTGCCCGCGCCGCTTCCCACGAGGCTGCCGAGCACCTTGCCCAGCTGTTCGCCGAGCCACTGGAGGATCCGGTCGAGGATGGGCTTGGGCGGCCGGTGGTAGCGCCGCTCGGCGAGGATCCGCTCAGCGAGGTCGCGAACCGCGCCCGGGTCGTGAGCGGAGGGCGGCAGGTCCATCAGGCGTCCGGGAAGGCGGCGACGGCGTCCAGCTCGAGGTCGAGGCCCTCCGTGCGCACCCGCAGGTCGAGGTAGATGAGCACCGTGATGGCGCCCACGATCGGCATGGTGATGAGCGAGGTGAGGATGCCGCTCGCCGCGGTGAGCAGCCATCCGTAGCCGTCCGTGCCCAGCAGCAAGGACAGGGTGGTGGGCACCAGGCCCAGCGCGTAGCCGAACAGCATGGCGACGATGCTCGACAGCAGGGTCAGCCCCATCACGGGCCAGAAGCGACGACCGACGAGGCGCGCCGAGCGGCGCATGGCCTGGATCGGTCCCAGCCGCTCAGCGCCGATCACCGGGGCCGTCACGAGGAACCAGGTCATCACGGCCAGCCCTGGAAAGCCGCACAGCAGCATCCCGACGCCCTCCGCCAGGTGTACGAGCAGCCAGCTGCCGAGGAGCGGCCAGGCCATCGGCAGCGAGCCGCGCAGGAGCTCGCCGAGGGTGAGGTCGCGTCCGACGTGCCATGCCCCGACGAGGCGCACGATGCCGGAGGCTACGAACACGAGGGCGAGGGCGGGGCCGAACAGCAGCACGAGCTGCGCCCAGGTGGTGCTCATCCCCCGGGAGTCCACACCGGTGAGGGACGAGTCACTCTGCTGCATCATGTCGAGCAGCGACGCGCCGCCGAGCAGATCGCGCTGCAGCCACGCTCCCAGCACCTGGACGGGGATCGCGAACACAGCGGTGAAGGCGAGGATCGTGCCGGGCGACGCCTTCAGGATCGCGAAGGCGCCGTCAAGCACATCGGACACGGTCATCGGCCCGAGCCGCGGGATGCCGGGCCGCGTCGGGCCGTCCGAGCTCGGGACGTCGTGAGGTCGACCGACAGGTGTCGGTCGGGGCGACGCGCTGGTGTCCGGTGCGGCCCACTCCACGCCACAGTGTCTACCGGTCGGCGTGCGGACCATGCAGCGGGCCGCCACCGACACCCCTTGTCGTGTGCGGGCGCCACCCGCGCGTCCTCGTCTCCACCGACCGCCGCGGTAACGTCCGAACGTGCGAGATCAGCCTCCGGCAACCCCGCGGTGAGCCAGCTCCGCCTCAACCCGCTCACGGGCAGGTGGGTCACCGTGGCCATCGAACGAGCAACCCGACCCGGCGAGCTCATCTCCCGCCGGCTGCCCGTGGAAGCGGACCCCGGGCGCACCTGTCCGTTCTGTCCGGGCAACGAGGAGGCCACGCCGCCGGCCCTCGAGTCCTACGGCCCGAACGGCACCTGGCAGGTGCGGGTGGTGCCGAACCTGTTCCCCGCCTTCGAGGGCAACGAGCCACTCCGCGTCCAGAACCTCGGCCCCGTGTTCACCCAGGCGTCGGCCAGCGGGGTGCACGAGGTGCTCGTGTTCTCCCACGACCACACCAGCACCTGGGCCGACCTCGACGACAAGCAAGCGGGACTGGCCATGGCCGCCATCCGCGACCGCATGGAGGACCACGCTCGCCGCTCGACGGTGCGCTACACCCAGGCCATCGTCAACGCTGGGCGCGAGGCCGGTGCGTCGCTCGACCACCCCCACGGCCAGCTGCTCGGCATCCCGTTCGTGCCGGGCGAGATCGCCGAGGAGGAGGCTGGGTTCCGTCGGTTCGAGGGCTCGTGCCTGCTCTGCACCCTGGTGGAGGCCGAGCTGCAGTCGGAGCATCGCGTCGTGATCGACGACGAGCGCGTCCTCGTGGTGTGCCCCTTCTGGAGCGGCGCCCCCTACGAGCTCCTCATCATCCCCCGTGCCCACGAGGTGCACCTCGAGAACACCGCCCCCTCGGACGTCGTGGCGGTGGGCCGTGCGATCCGAGACGCCCTCGCGCTCTTGCGCTCGAAGGTGGGCGACTGCGCCTACAACCTCGTGTTCCACACCGCGCCCCACCACCACGAGGGGCCCTTCCACTGGCACGTCCACATCGTGCCGCGGCTCACGAGCCTGGCCGGCTTCGAGCAGGGCACGGGCGTGATGATCAACATCGTGGCTCCCGAGCTGGCCGCCCGACACCTCACGAGCTGAGCCTCGCTCAGCCGGAGCGCAGGCGGATGGCGGTGTCGTAGGCCGTGCGCTTCGGGACGTCGAGGTTTCGCGAGACCGTCGCCGCGGCATCGCGCGCCGAGAGGCCGCGCTCGAGCTCCTCTCGCACAGCGGCCTCGATCGCCTCGCTCGACGCCGCCCCCGGCGCCGGCGCGCCCTCGAGCACCACCACCAGCTCGCCGCGAGGCTCGTGGTCGGCCACCCAATCCAGGGCGGCGGCGAGCGTGCCCCGCCACGTCTCCTCGTGGAGCTTCGTGAGCTCCCGGCCGATCGCCACCCGGCGGTCGCCGCCGCAGGCGCTCGCCAGATCGGCCAGGGTGCGCGCCAGTCGATGGGGCGCTTCGTAGAGCACGACGGTACGACGCTCGCTGGCCAGCTCGGCCAGCCGCCCGCTACGACCCGACCCCTTGCGAGGCAGGAAGCCCTCGAACACGAAGCGCCCGGCCGGCAATCCGCTCACGACGAGCGCGGTCACCGCGGCGGAGGGCCCGGGCACCACCTCCACCGCGTGGCCCGCCTCCACCGCGGCCTCGACCAGCCGCTCGCCGGGATCAGAGATGCCCGGCATCCCAGCGTCGGTGACCACGGCCACCCGCTCCCCCGCGGCCAGCCGCGCCAGCACCCCCTCGATGGCCGAGATCTCGGTATGGTCGTTCACGACGATGAGCGGCCGTCGTTCCACACCAGCGTGCTGGAGCAGCCGTCCGGTTCGACGGGTGTCCTCGCAGCAGATCGCGTCGGCGCTCCGCAGCGCATCGACGGCCCGGGGCGAGAGATCCCCGAGGTTGCCGATCGGCGTCCCCACCAAGATGAGCGGCACGGGGCTCAGTCCTGCCGCTCAAGGTGGTCGCCCACGGTGAGGTTCCAGCGGGCAAAGGATCCTGCCTCGGCTTCCAGCACGGCATGCGCCCGGGCCACGGGCCGCGTGAGGCGATGCCGCGGCAGTCGGGCCACCCGCAGCACCACGAGCTCGCTGTCGCACCACGCCACGTCGAGCGCGAAGCGCATCCCCAGGGAGTGCACGGAGCGTGCTGGGGTGAGGAGCAGGGCGCCCTCGATGCCGTCACGCCCCAGCAGGCCCTTGCGGCGAGAAGCCCGCCGGTCGGCGACCTCCAGTGAGGCGAGCACCTCCCCCTCACGCAGCAGCCACGGCACGGGCTCAGGCTAGGCGTCAGACGTTGAAGCGGATCTCCAACACGTCGCCGTCCTGCACCACGTAGTCCTTGCCCTCGACGCGGAGCTTGCCGACGTCCTTGGCCTTGTTCCACGACCCGAGCTCGAGCAGCTCGTCCCAGTGAATGACCTCGGCCCGGATGAAGCCCCGTTCAAAGTCGCCGTGGATCACCCCGGCGCACTGCGGAGCCTTGTAGCCGGCCCGGAACGTCCAGGCGCGGCTCTCCTTCTCACCGGTGGTGAGGAATGTGCGCAACCCGAGCAGCTTGTAGGCCGCGTGCAGGAACTTGGGTAGTGCCCCCTCGCCCAGGCCCAAGCCCTCGAGCATCTCGGCCCGCTCATCGGCGTCGAGCATGGCGGCCTCGGCCTCGAGCTGTACGCACATGCCGACGACCTCAGCCCGACCGGCGAGCTCGGCACGAACCGGCGCCACCACGGACTCGATGTCGTCCAGCTGGTCCTCGGCCACGTTCACGAGCGCCATCACGGGGCGGTTGGTGAGCAGGAAGTAGCCCTTCAACAGCTTGCGGTCGTCGTCCTTGAGGTCCGAGCGGTACAGCGGCGTGCCGCCTTCGAGGATGGCCTTGGCCCGGTCGAGGGCGGCCACCTCGTCGACCAGGGACTTGTCGCCCTTGGCGGTGCGGCGCCGCTTCTCGATCTGGCTCTCGACGGTCTCGAGATCGGCGTAGGTGAGCTCGAGCTCCACCACCGCCAGGTGCTCGAGCGGGTCCGAGGGGCCGGGCACATCGTCGTCTGCGAAGGCCCGGAGCACGAAGACGATGGCGTCGACCTCGCGGATGTGGGCGAGGAACTTGTTGCCGAGTCCCTCTCCCTTGCTGGCCCCCGCCACCAGGCCGCCGATGTCGACGAACTGCACGGTGGCGGGCACGACGTTCTTGCTCTGGCTCATCGCCGCGAGCGCATCGAGGCGCGCGTCGGGCACCCGAGCCATGCCGACGTTGGGGTCGGTGGTGGCGAAGGCGTAGGGCGCGGCGAGGGCGCCGCCACCGGCGAGCGCGTTGTACAGCGATGACTTGCCGGCATTGGGGAGACCGACGAACCCGAACCGCTCCATGGCGCTGCAGGGTAGGAGGCGGCCGCCGGCGCGCTGAAGTCCGCCCCACCGGATCGGACCGGCATCGGTAGGTTGGCCCCATGTCCATGTCCCCCGCCGCCGCCCTCGATCGGGTGGTGTACCTGCTCGACCGCGACCTCGCCGAGGGCCGGCGCATCCAGGCCTACGCCAAGGCCCGCGACCTGGTCCGCGAGCTGGGCGACGACGAGATCGCGGCCAAGCACGCCGACGGCACGCTGCTCGAACTGCCGGGGATCGGTGCCTCCACGGGCAAGGTGATCGCCCTGGCGCTCGACGGCGGGATCGACGAGCACCTGGCGGCACTGGAGGCGGAGACGGCCATCGACGTCGGTGAGGGCGCGGCGCTGCGGGCCGCGCTGCGCGGCGACTGTCACAGCCACACCACGTGGAGCGACGGCGGCGCGCCCGTGGAGATGATGGCCCGCACCGCGATGGCACTGGGCCACGAGTACCTCGTCGTCACCGACCACTCCCCTCGCCTCACGATCGCCCACGGCCTCGACCGTGAGCGCCTCCTCGCCCAGCTCGACGAGATCGAGCGCGTGCGGGCGGCGGTGGCGCCCTTTCGCATCCTCACCGGCATCGAGGTCGACATCCTCCAAGACGGCGGGCTCGACCAGGACGACGACCTGCTCGAGCGCCTCGACGTCGTGGTCGCCAGCGTGCACTCGAAGCTGTCCATGCCGGAGCCCGAGATGACCCGGCGCATGGTGCTGGCCGTGGCCAGCCCCCACGTCGACATCCTCGGTCACTGCACCGGGCGCAAGGTCGTGGGCACCGGACGCGCCCAGTCGAAGTTCGACGCTGACATCGTGTTCGCGGCCTGCGCCCGCTTCGACACCGCCGTGGAGATCAACTGCCGTCCCGAGCGCCAGGACCCGCCTGAGGAGCTGCTGTCGCTGGCCCTCGACTGGGGCTGCAAGGTGTCGATCGACACGGACGCCCACGCCCCCGGTCAGCTCGAGTGGCAGGCCTACGGCTGCGACAAGGCGGCCCGCCTCGGCATCGAGCCCGTCCAGATCGTGAACACGCTGCCCGCCGACGATCTGCTCGCCTGGGCGGCCAGCCACCCCACCGCCTGAGGGTTCAGGCCCCGAACGCGAAGAACATCAGCTGGGTGGCGTGGGCGACGAGCGTCTGGCTGGTGGGGTCCCACAGCGCCATCTCCACGGAGGCGTAGCCGTCACCGGCGTGCCGAGCCTTGTTGTGAGCCAGGAGCCAGCCCGGGCGGGCCGGCCCCAGGAGGTGGATGGTGAAGTCGACGCTCGGACCGAACCAGCTGCCCGATTGCTCGCCCAGCTTCTGGCCCACGGCGCCGGGCATCGTGTCGCACAGCACGATGGCGGCGAGCGGGTCGAGCGAACCGTCGTCGAGCACGGGCGGGTCGTCGAGGCGGTACCAGTAGTGGCACTCGGCCGGGCCGTCTTCAAACGGCTCCCACGGGGGCCGTCCCGTGGCGGGACGGCACTCGATGATCTCCTCCCAGAAGGGCATCGGCGGACCGTCGAACTCGAAGTCGATGCCGTCGGGCAGCGGGTCGCGGAACGACCGCAGCCCGTCCGGGCCCTCGACCGCGGGGAACGTGAGCTCGGTGAACTCGAAGCCCCTGCGCGGCGCCCCGAAGACGGCCACTGCCGTCAGCCCGGCGGCGGCGCCGGGGTTGCGCACGGTGGCGGTGAGCTGCGACATCGAGCGGCCCCGGCGCAGCACCTCCACCTCGATGTCGACGCTCCCACCGGCCACCTGGCCCGCGAACACCGCGGTCATGGTCCGCAGGGTCTGGGTGGCGTCGTCGAGCGTCATGGCCATCGCTCGGGCGGCCAGGGCCGCGACGATGCCGCCCTGCGGCACCACCCGGAGCATCCAGCGCTCGTCGATCGACGCCGCGAAGCGGCCGGAGGCGCCGCCGCTCGGCGTCAGCGCCAGGTCGTCCCATCCACTCGTCCCCATCGGATCGACGCTAGTCACGACCCGCGCCACGGCCGCAGCCCGTTCGGCGAGCCGACGTCGACGCCACCCGTGGGCCGGACTGGAGGGCGCGGCGCGCCAACCGGTATTGTCGTCACCCTTATGTCGAAGCGCACGAAGAAGGCCACGATCCGGGCCCGCAAGAAGAAGGCCAACCACGGGCGCAAGCCCAACCGAGGCCGCAACTCCTAGGTTCCGCAACTCCTAGGTTCCTCTGCGAACCCGCGATGGAGCGGCCACGGATCTGTAGCCCGATCGTCGCGGGTTCGGGTGCGTTGGAGCCGTTCGTGCTCCGGTGCTCACACCAGCGTGATCGTCGTGCCCTCGGCAGCGGCGGCCACCGGCACGGCCGCGTCGGCGAAGCCCGCGACGATGGCGTCGACCTCGGCGTCGGTGCGACTCGGGTCGTGGTGGAACAGCAGCACCGACCGCGCCCCGGCCAGCTCAGCCAGCCGCACCGGGTAGTCGGCCGCTGAGTGGCCCCACGACACGCGGGTGGGCAGCTCATCCGCCGTGTGCTGCGAATCGTGGATGAGCACGTCGACGTCCTCGGCGAGCGCCATCGCCGCGTCGTGGTACGGGCCCCACCCATCGGGGCCGGGTCCGAGAGCCGACGGTCCGTGGTCGGACAGGTACGCGATCGCGCTGTGCCCGTCGCTGATGCGGTAGCCGAACGTGCGGCCGCCCTTGTGGGGGATCTCCAGCGCCAGCAACTCAAAGCCAGCGATGTGGTGGAACCCGGGCCCCAATCCCTCGAAGGTCCACTGACCGCGCAAGCCTTCGGGACCGATCGGGAAGTGCGGGGGCGACATGGCACGGCGCAGCACGTCGATGGCCGCGTCGCCGTCCTCCTGATCCGGCAGGCACAGCCGCACCTGGGCGCCGTCGTGGTCGATGGCCCGCGAGAACGGCAGTCCCTGGGTGTGGTCCCAATGGAGGTGCCCCAGCAGCAGGGCGCCCCGGAACGGCGCCTCGCCGAGCAGGGCGCCGAGGCCGCGCAGACCGGTGCCAGCGTCGAGCAGGAGGCTGGGCGCCTCGCCGCCACGAGCCACCGCCACGCACGACGTGTTGCCGCCGTGGCGCGCGAAGGCGTGCCCGGGAGCCGGGGTCGAGCCCCGCACCCCGAGCACGTGGACCTTCACGAGCTGGCCGTCTCCTCGCGGCGGTGGCCCTCGCTGATCTCGGCCAGCTTGTCGAGGTCGAGGTCGACCTTGCGGGCCTCGGCCACACGGCACGGCGTGGCAGCAGTGAGGGTGGCCGTCCGCCGCCCGCCCTCGAGCACCGCCCGTTCGCCGATGAGCGCGCCCGGCCCGAGCGCAGCGATGTCCTCGCCGTCGACCGCCACCTGGATCACACCGTCGAGGAGGAGGTAGATCGCGTCAGCCTCCTCGCCCTGCGTGGTGAGCGCGGCGCCCGCCTTCAGCTTGCGGACCTTGGGCTTGCCCTCGCCCATGATCACGCGGGAGAGCTGGCGCTCCATGGCCGACTCGACCTCGGCCACCAAGGCGGGCGAATCCTCGCCGCCCCACGGGCTGTGGTCGCCGAAGGCATGGCGGTACCAATCCTTGAAGTCGGTGAGACCCGTCTTGGCGGCCAGCTTGCCGTCGGGGCCATAGATCCAGTGCCGCGGGAACCCGCTCGCCCCGTCGAGGGCCCACTCCGAGCGCCCGTCGGTGTGGATCGTGAGCGACAGCGTCGACCAGGCGGTGGGCGCGTGGTACTGCACGAAGGGCGGCTTGGCGACTCGCCTCGGGGCCGGCACACCCGTACGACCTCCTACCGTCTGACGGAACCGCACCCAGCCTTCGCCGATCTCCGGCTCCACCTGGATGTCCGGGTAGGCCACGGCCTGGAACGTGGCCGTCGCAGAACCCAGCCCCATCGTCGTCGAACCGGCGACCAGGCCACCGGAGTAGCCCTGACCCGTGATCGCACCCGCGTCATCTACCCCGATCCAGGCACGCAGGTCGTTGGCGACTCGGAACATGTCGGCCCTGCGCCACTCCTCAAGGTCGCCCAGCACGTCGGGCAACGGCTTGTCGTAGTGCGCGATGCCCAGCTCGAAGGGCGCCTTCATCGATCCCTTCACCGCCTCCGACGGGATCCAGGACACCGCTACGACCCTCGACTCGATCTTCATGGCTCACCCTCCTGCTCGTGTACGC
>JBKJSO010000045.1:0-3085 GCA_046595835.1 Acidimicrobiales bacterium
CTGCGCAACGACGGCGGCCGGTGGCTGTGGGACCTCGACGGCACGCACACCATCGACGCCGCCGACGCCGCAGCCGCGTCCAGCGCAAGCCCAGGGCGTCGCCGCCGCTCCCGATAGGGCATCCGCCGTGGTTGCACCGTGAGCGCCGCTCGGCGCGAGGATGGCGCATGCGCCGTCCGGTCTTCGTCGTGGTTTGGGCTGCACTGCTCGTAGCCGCAGCGGCCGCGCTCGTTCTGCTCAGCCCCGGGACGGCGCTCGCTCAGGACCCGCCATCCACAGGGGTACCCACTCCCCACATCATCCCCCGACCGAACTCGGGGCATGCCCCCACCGAGGCGGGCGACCGGGGTGGAGCCCTGCAGCTCGGTCTGCTTGTCGTGCTCGTCGTTGGCGTCGGGGGAGCGGTGGTGCATCTCACCGGAGAGTCTCGTCGGGCCCGTTCCGGGACGGATCGCTAGGACGAACCGATGTCGTGGCGTACCGCCCGACGCGGCGCGCTGGGGGCGCTGTAGGTTGCGCCGATGGACGCGGTCGACGACGGCGCGGGGCATGATCTGCCCTCGGGCTACCCGGCGGCCTTCGAGACCGATGTAGTCCTGTCCGACGGGGCGACCGTCCACGTGCGGCCGATCCGACCCGACGACGGTCCCATGCTGCTCACGTTCCACGCCCGGCAGTCGCCCCAGAGCATCTACTACCGGTACTTCAGCCCGCGGCCTCGGCTGTCGGACCGTGACGTCGACCGCCTCACGCAGCTCGACTACGTGGACCGCATGGCGCTGATCGCGATCCGCGGGGACGAGATGATCGGCGTGGCCCGCTACGACCGGCTGCGCCATCGTGCCGAGGCCGAGGTGGCCTTCTTCGTCGATGACGCCAACCACGGACGGGGGCTGGCCACCGTGCTGCTTGAGCACCTCGCCGTGCGGGCCCGCGAAGTGGGCATGACGGGCTTCACCGCATCGGTGCTCCCCGAGAACCGCAAGATGATCGGCGTGTTCGTGGCGGCCGGTTTCGAGACGGCCACCAAGTTCGCGGACGGGGTCGTCGAGGTGCGCCTCGGCCTCGTCCCCACCTCCGGCGCGGAGGCGGCCATCGACGCCCGAGCTCGTCACGCAGCCTCGGAGGCGGTGCGTCGGCTTCTCTCCCCCCGCAGCGTTGCCGTGATCGGGGCCAGCCGAACCCCGGGCACGATCGGCCACGAGCTGCTCCGCAACCTCCAGCGGGCGGGCTTCGAGGGGCCGGTCTTTCCGGTGAACACGCAGGCCGAGCACGTGGGTTCGGTGCGAGCGGCGGCCAGCATCCTCGACATCCCCGACGACATCGATCTGGCCATCGTGGTGGTGCCCGCCGAGTCGGTGGCTGCGGTGATGGAGGAGTGCGGCCGCAAGCAGGTGTACGGCGTGGTCGTGCTCTCGAGCGGCTTCGCGGAGCAGGGCCCCGAGGGCGCGGCGCTGGAGGCGGAGGTGCTTCGCACGGCTCGGTCCTGGGGCATCCGCCTGGTGGGGCCGAACTGCCTCGGGATCATCAACGCCGATCCCGCCGTGCGGCTCCACGCCACCTTCGCCAACGCGGTGCCGTTACCGGGGCGGGTGGCGCTGCTGTCCGAGTCGGGCATGGTCGGAGCAGCGATCATCGCTCAGGCCCGCGAGCTCGGCGTGGGCATCTCCTCGTTCGTCGCGCTCGGAAACCGCGCCGATGTCTCGAGCAACGACATGCTCCAGTACTGGGAGGGCGACGAGCGAACCGACGTGGTCTGCATGTACATCGAGTCGTTCGGCAACGCGCGCCACTTCACCCGGCAGGCCCGTCGGTTGAGCCGGGCCAAGCCGGTGGTGGCCGTGAAGTCCGGGCATTCCTCCGACGCCACCGAGGAGGCGCTGCTTCGCCAGACCGGGGTCATCAGGGTGCCGACGCTGCTCGACCTGCTCGATACCACGCACCTTCTGATCAGTCAGCCGTTGCCGGCGGGCCGGCGTGTCGCCGTGCTCGGCAACGCCGGGGGTTCGCTGGCCATCGCTGCCGATGCCGTAGTTCGGGCCGGGCTGGTGGTCGCCGAGCCGACGCGAGCCTCGGGTCTCGGACCCTCGCACGACCTTGGGCTGCACGCCACCGCGGACGACATCAGGCGCGCGGTCGAGGTGCTGGCGTTCGACTCTCAGGTCGACATCGTGCTCGTGCTCTACGCCGCCTCGCTCGGCGGAACCCCCGACGAGGTGCGGGCGGCGCTCGATGCGGCCCATGGGGCGCGGCCCGAGGTGCCGGTGGTGGCGTGCTTCTACGGCACCCAGCTGGGCGACCCCAACGAGGCGGCGGAGCGTCCCGTGCCCGTCTACAACGCCATTGACGCGGCTGCGAGAGCGCTCGGGCGGGTCGCGGAGTACGCCGAGTGGCTCGGGCTGCCTGAGGGCGCACCAGCGCAGCTCGACGCGGAGGTGGCGGCCCGGGCGCGCAAGATCGTGCAGGCCGCCGTGCTCGCGGGTGACACCCGGCTCGACCTCAGCGCGACGAACGCAGTGCTGAGCACCCTCGGGCTCATCCGCACCGAGACCCACGAGGTCGCCACCGTGGACGAGTCGGTGTCCGCGGCGAGCGCGATCGGCTATCCCGTCGTCCTCAAGGCGCTTCGTCGGGAGGCGATGGCCAAAACGGCGATGACCGGCTTGGCCATCGACCTCGCCGACGAGTCGGCCCTGCGGGCCGCGTGGGAGCGCATGCAGGTAGGGCTGGGCGCAGAGATGCTCCCCGCCACCGTCCAGCCGATGGTGGCTCGTGGCGTTGATGTGGCGATCAAGGTGGAATCGCACCCCGAGGTCGGACCGATGTTGTCGATGGGCCCCGGCGGTGCCTCGGCGGCGCTCGATCGAGCCGTCGACGTGCGGGTGCTCCCGTTGACCGACCTCGACGCCCAGCGGTTGGTGGCGCACTCCCGTGTCGGAGCGGTCCTCGATGAGGCGGCGCGGCGAGCACTCGAGCGGCTGCTCCTGCGCATCGGGGCGCTGGTCGAGGAGGTGCCCGAGATCGTCGAGCTTCGGGCCGATCCGATCCTCGTGTCCGCCGACGGCGCCATCCTCACCGACATCGG
>JBKJSO010000283.1:0-2798 GCA_046595835.1 Acidimicrobiales bacterium
CCTGAGCGAGGTCGAGATCCTCGAGCTCACCTACATCACCTGCATGTACGACATGCACGCCGTGATGTCCCGCGCCCTGCGCACCGAACAGGACGATCGCGACGATCCCATAGTGGAGAACCCCGGCGACCACACCTCACTCCGCCCCACCCTCGGACGCTGACCGCTCCGCTCAGTACGACCTCGGCAGGCCAAGGACATGCTCGGCGAGGTAGTTGAGCACCATCTCCTGGGGGATCGGGGCCAGCCGCATGAGGCGGGCCTCCTTCCAGTAGCGCTCGATGTCGTACTCCGTGGCGTAGCCGAACCCGCCGTGGGTCTGCATGGCCCGGTCCGCTGCCGCAAAGGCGGCATCGGCGGCGAGCAGCTTGGCCATGTTGGCCTGCTCGCCACACGGCAGGCCGTGGTCGTAGCGCCAGCCCGCTTCACGCACGACGAGCCCCGCCGCGTGGAGGTGGGCGTAGGCGTCGGCCAGCGGGAAGGCGACGCCCTGGTTCTGACCGATCGGACGGCCGTACACAACCCGCTGGTTGGCATAAGCGACGGCACGATCGATGGCGACCCGACCGATGCCGAGCGCCTCGGCTGCGATCAGGATGCGCTCCGGGTTCAGGCCGTCGAGCAGGTAGGTGAAGCCGCGGCCTTCCTCCCCCACCCGGTGGTCGACCGGCACCTCGAGATCGTCGAAGGTCACCTCGCAGGACACCACCGCGTTGCGCCCGGTCTTGCTGATCGGCGTGATCTCCACCTGGGGTGATTGCAGGTCGGCGAGGAGCAGCGTGAGACCGTGGGTCTTGCGCTCGACCTCCTCGATCGGCGTGGTGCGCACGAGCAGCAGCACCTTCTGGCAGTAGGGCGCCTTCGTCATCCAGACCTTGCGGCCCCGCACGAGGTAGCGGTCGCCGTCGAGCCGGGCCCGTGTGGTGATAGCGGTGGTGTCCGTGCCGGCGTCGGGCTCGGTGACGCCGAAGGCCACGTGCAGGCGCCCGGCCACCACCTCGGGCAGGTACCTGTTGCGCAGCAGGTCGCTGCCGTGCTTCACGACCGGGTTCATCCCAAAGATCGACGTGTGGAGCGCGCTGCAGCCGTTCATGGCCGCCCCCGACGCCGCCACCTCCTCGAGCACGATCGACGCCTCGGTGATCCCCAGGCCGCCACCGCCGTAGGCCTCGGGCAGGGCCACACCGATCCAGCCGCCCTCCGCCATCGCCTCGTAGAACGCCCAGGGGAACTCGTGGCGGGCGTCGAGGTCGCGCCAGTAGGCGTCGTCGAACCCGCGGCACACCCGGCGCACGCCCTCGCGGAGGTCGCGGTGGGTGTCGTCCTCGGCGAAGTCCACGGCGACAGCCTGCCCGACGGGGTGCACTCGCCGCGCCACCGATTCGGGAGGCGGAGGCCGGGGCGCTCAGCCCACCTTGTCGTGGTGGGCGCCGCAGATGAACACGGCGAGCACCGCAGGCTCGGTGCCCGCGTTCGACCACCGGTGCCGGGTGCCGTTCTGCACCACCGTGTCGCCGGGGCCGATGGTGACCTTGGCGCCGTCGTCGAGCTCGAGGGTGACCGCTCCGGACAGCAACACCTCAAAGTCGATCGTGGCGGTGGTGTGCATGCCCGGGTTCTCGGGCTCCATGTGACCGGACAGCCCGGGCAGCTTGGTCTCGAGGTCGTCGAGAGCCGCCATGATGTCGAGGTCGGCCGGCGCGCCGGCGCCGCCGTCGGGGGGGATGGTGAAGAGGCCGAAGCGGTAGCCGCCCACGGGCGGGAAGTAGGCCGCGTCGTTCGGCCGCACACCGTCGTCGGGGAACTGAGGCGCCTCGTCGCCGCCCCAGAGGCGGTGGAACTCGTTGCCCGGCAGCAGTGTCGGCACGATCGGCACCACCTGCTCGTCGCTCACGAAGATCGCGTTGCCCTCGGCATCGTGGCCGGTGACCACCCTGCGCACATCCATGTCGTCCCCCTCGGTCGGCGTGCGGCGGACCCTACCGATCGTGGTCGCCCGCTTCTCGCTGGACGGCCGGGCCTCGGCGGGCCAGCGTGGCCGCCATGAGCGAACGGGAACCGGACACGTACACCCACGGTCACCACGAGAGCGTCCTGCGCTCGCACCGCTGGCGCACGGTCGAGAACTCCGCCGCCTACCTGATCGACCGACTCCAGCCCGGCACACACGTGCTCGACGTGGGCTGTGGCCCGGGCACGATCACCGTCGACATGGCGGCTCGTGTCGCGCCCGGCCGGGTCGTGGGCATCGACACCACGGCGGAGGTGATCCAAGCGGCCCGAGCGGAGGCGGAAGCCAGCGGCGCCTCGAACGTGGAGCTGCGGGTCGATGACGTGCAGGCGCTCGGCTTCGACGACGACACCTTCGACGTCGTGCACGCCCACCAGGTGCTCCAGCACCTGACCGATCCGGTGGGTGCGCTGCGCGAGATGCGGCGGGTCTGCCGGCCTGGGGGCGTGGTGGCCGCCCGCGACAGCATCTACCGCTCCATGGCCTGGTTCCCGGCCGACCCGCGCCTCGATCGGTGGCTCGCCCTCTACTGCGACGTGGCGGAGGGCAACGGTGGCGAACCAGACGCGGGGAGCCGCCTACTCAGGTGGGCCCGCTCCGCCGGGTTCGCGGATGTGGCGTCGTCAGGCTCCGCCTGGTGCTATGCCACCGCCGAGGAGCGGGCCTGGTGGGGCGGGCTGTGGGCCGACCGGATCACGAGCAGCCGCTTCGGCGATCAAGCCGTGGGCCGAGGCCTGGCCGACCGCGCCGAGCTCGAGGACCTAGCCGACGCCTGGCGCGGCTGGGC
>JBKJSO010000374.1:0-4128 GCA_046595835.1 Acidimicrobiales bacterium
ACGGCCAGCGGCGTAGTGCTCGCCGCCGCCGCCGCCGTGGCAATCGCCAACGGGGCACTGCGCGCCGGGTTGCTGCTCCTCATCCTGTGCGCTCTGCCTGATCTGCTCGATGGCGCCGTCGCCAAGGCGTCGGGCACCGCTGGCCCCCGCGGTGCCTTCTTCGACTCCGTCTCGGACCGCGTCACCGACTCCCTGCTGCTGGGCGGCATCGCCTGGCACCTCTCCACCACGCACACCGGCCGCATCGCGGTGCTGCCCCTCGCCGTGCTGGCCGCCTCGATGCTCATCTCCTACGAGCGAGCGAAGGCCGAGTCCCTCGGCTTCGACGCCCGCGGCGGGCTCATGGAGCGGGCGGAGCGGATCATCGCTCTCGGGGTGGGCCTGCTGTTCGACTCGATCCTGATCCCCATCCTCTGGGTGATGCTCGCCGCGACGCTGGTCACCGCCGTGCAGCGCTTCGTGAAGGTGTGGCGCCAGGCATCGGTGGCCCGCCCCGCACCGCAGGCCAGCCGCTGGAAGGCCCGTCGGGCTGCTCGGCCCACTGAGCGCGCCTGGCGCCGACAGGCCCGGACCAGCCGCCGCTGAGCCGGCCCGGTCACGGATCCGCCCCATCGCCCGTGGTCGATCTCGTCACCCCCGCCTACAAGGCAGCCGCCGGCCTGGCTCGGCTCGTTCCCCAGCCCGTCGCGTCGGTCAGCGCGCGGGGCCTCGGATGGGCGGCCATGCGCGTCGCTGGGGAGCGGCGGGCCCAGGTCGAGCGCAACCTGCGCCGTGTCGATCCCTCGATCGACGGCCCCGAGCTGCGCGAGAAGGTGCGGCAGACCTTCGAGTCCTACGCCCGCTACTACGAGGAGTCCTTCAGGCTCCCGGGTACGAGCGCGGCCGAGCTCGACGCCGGGTTCACCCATGAGGGCTACGAGCACCTCGATGCTGCGCTGGACGCGGGCAACGGGGCCATCATGGCCATGCCCCACCTCGGCGGCTGGGAGTGGTCGGGCTTCTGGCTCACCCAGGTGAAGGGGCTGCCGGTCACCGCCGTCGTGGAGCGCCTCGACCCACCCGAGCTCTTCGACTGGTTCGTGGGCCTGCGCCAGTCCTTCGGTTTCGAGGTGGTCGCGCTCGGACCCGAGGCGGGAACAGCCACCGCTCGGGCCCTGAAGGCCAACCACACCCTCGCGCTCCTCTGCGACCGCGACCTCGCCGGCAACGGACCCGAGGTGGACTTCTTCGGCGAGCGAACCACCCTGCCGGGTGGCCCGGCGACGCTGGCCCTGCGCACCGGCGCGCCGATCCTCCCCACGGCCATCTACTTCGACGGACCGACCTCGCGCCACGCCGTGGTGCGGCCACCGCTCGACACCACCCGGCACGGTCGGCTGCGAGAGGACGTGCAGCGCGTCACCCAGGATCTCGCCATCGCCCTCGAGGAGCTCATCCGGCGGGCGCCCGAGCAGTGGCACCTCCTGCAGCCCAACTGGCCGAGCGACCGCCGGCCGATCCCGTTCTCCTAGCTCCGGATGCGCACGCCGCGGGCTCGGCCCCGACGGGCCACACCTAGGGTGGTGCCGTGCGCATCGGCCTGATCTGCCCGTACTCCCTCACCATCCCCGGTGGGGTCCAGGGACAGGTGCTGGGCCTCGCTCGGTCGCTGCGCACGATGGGTCATGAGGTGCGCGTGCTCGGCCCGTGCGACGGTCCGCCGCCTGACGCCGGCGTGACACCCCTCGGCCGCAGCGTCCCCACCGCCGCCAACGGCTCGGTGGCGCCCCTGGCCCCGGATCCCTCGGCGCAGCTGCGCACCATCCGCGCCCTGCGCGACGAGGACTTCGACGTCGTGCACCTGCACGAGCCGATCGCTCCTGGTCCGACCATGACGGCCCTGCTGTCCGCCTCGGCGCCGCTCGTGGGCACGTTCCACGCTGCCGGCGAGAGCGCGGCGTACAAGTACCTCGGGTGGGGACTCAAGCGCATGGCGAGGCGCCTCGCGCACCGGGTGGCGGTGTCGCCCGACGCCGCCGAGCTGGCCCGTGCGGCGCTCGGCGGGGACTACGAGCTGCTCTTCAACGGGATCGAGGTCGACCGCTTCGCCGTGGGCCCGGTGCACCCCACCGATCGGCCCACGATCTTCTTCCTGGGCCGCCACGAGCCCCGCAAGGGCCTCGACGTGCTTCTGGCCGCCCTCGCGGACCTGCCCGAGGACGTGCGCGTGTGGGTCGGAGGCGACGGGCCCCAGAGCGCCGAGCTGCGTGAACGCCACGCCGGAGATCCGCGCATCGAGTGGCTGGGCCGCATCAGCGACGACGAGCGGGCGGCGCGAATGCGGGGCTGCACCGTCTACTGCTCGCCATCGGTGCGGGGGGAGAGCTTCGGCATGGTGCTCCTCGAGGCGATGGCCTCCGGGTGCGCACTGGTGGCCTCGGACCTCGACGGTCACCGAAACGTGGCCACCGACGGCGTGGACGCGCTCCTGGCCGCGGTGGGAGACCCGTCTGCGCTGGCCAAGGCCCTCCGGCAGGTGCTCGACGACAGCGACCTCCGGACGGAGCTGGTGGTGGGCGGGCGGCGGCGCGCCGAGGAGCTGTCGATGACCCACCTGGCCGAGCGCTACTCGGAGATCTATGCGTCCGTGGGCCTGAGTCGCTGAGCTGGCCTCCTAGAGTGAGACCACCTGCAATGAGGAGCGAACCACATTGATCGTCGTCTTGATCCCCCTGGCTGTTCTGGTCCTGGTCGGCCTGTACGTCATGGTCACGTACAACGGGCTCGTCGCGCTCCGGAACAAGATCGAGAACGCCTGGGCGCAGATCGACGTCCAGCTCAAGCGCCGCTACGACCTCATCCCCAACCTCGTCGAGACGGTCAAGGGCTACGCAGCCCACGAGCGCGAGACGCTCGACGCGGTCGTCAAGGCCCGCAACATCGCCATGTCGGCCAGCGGCCCACAGCAGCAGGCCCAGGCCGAGAACATGATCAGCGGCGCCCTCAAGTCGATCTTCGCCCTGTCCGAGGCCTACCCCGACCTCAAGGCCAACCAGAACTTCCTCAACCTGCAAGAGGAGCTCACCGGCACCGAGGGTCGCATCGCCTACGCCCGGCAGTACTACAACGACACCGTCTATCGCTACAACACGAAGATCCAGTCGTTCCCCGCCAACCTGATGGCGCAGCAGTTCCACTTCGACGCCCGCGAGTACTTCGAGGTCGACGACCAGGCCCGCGGGCCGGTCACGGTCGACTTCGACCGAGCCCCGTCGGTGGATCTCGGCGCCGGCGATCCGCCCGTCTCACCGCCCGCTCCTCCCGCCGCGCCCCCTTCGACCTGAACCAAGGACCCTGAACCTCGCGTGTACGACCAGGTCGCACAGAACAAGCGCCGCTCCATCCTGCTGATCGCCGGCTTCGTCCTGCTCGTCGTGGCGGTCGGTGAGGCCCTGAACCTCCTCGTGCGGGGTGGCCCAGCCTTCATCGTGATCGCCGTCCTCTTCGCGGGCGGCTCCGCCGCGCTGTCCTACTGGAAGTCTGACGCCGTCGCCCTGGCCGTGAGCCGCGCCCAGCCGGCGTCGGCGGAGGAGTACCCACGGCTGCACAACCTGGTCGAGGGCCTCTGCATCGCCGGCGGTCTGCCCAAGCCGCGCATCTACGTCGTGCACGATCCGTCGCCCAACGCCTTTGCCACGGGACGCAACCCGAAGCACGCCGCCATCGCGGTCACCACCGGGCTCCTCGAGCGCATGAACCGCGTCGAGCTCGAAGGCGTGGTGGCGCACGAGCTCAGCCACATCAAGAACTACGACATCCTCGTGTCGACGCTGGCCGTGACGATGGTCGGCGTCATCGCGATCGCCGCCGACATGGGGGTGCGCTTCCTCTGGTTCGGCATGGGGCGGAGTCGCAACAACCAGAACGACAACCAAGGCGGTGGCCCTCTCGCCATCCTCGCCGTGCTCGGGCTCGCCCTGCTCGTGCTGTCGCCGCTGATCGCACGCGTGATGCAGGCGGCCGTGAGTCGCAAACGCGAGACCCTCGCCGACGTGTCGGGCGTGGAGCTCACCCGGTACCCCCCGGGCCTGATCTCGGCCCTCGAGAAGCTGCGTGACGACTACACCGTCGTCGGATCCACCTCCCATG
>JBKJSO010000428.1:0-2604 GCA_046595835.1 Acidimicrobiales bacterium
CGACGACCGCTGTGAAGCTCGATCATCGCGGCGCGCGCTCCGACGCCGCACCGGTCGTCCCCATCGCCGCGGCCGGTGCCGGGCGACCGTGCCCCGACGTCGCCACCCTCGAACAGCGCGCCGGCCTGGTGCTCGTCGTGGGGCTGCCAGGCGTGACGCGTGCCGACGACACGCTGGTGGATCTGCTCGCGGAGGTGGGCGTCGGGGGCGTGATGCTCCGCGACGAGAACCTCACCTCACTGCGCCAGGCCAAGGCGCTCGTGGCCGGCCTGCGGGATCGACTCGGCGAGCACCTGCTCGTGGCGGTCGACGACGAAGGTGGGCGCGTCGCGTCGATGCGCGCGCTGGGCGACGGCGGGCGCTCGGCCCGACGCCTCGGTGCGGCCGGTCCCAAGGCCGCCAAGGCAGCCGGCCAGGTGCTCGGAGACCTGGCCGCGTCGATCGGTGCCAACTGGGTGTTCGCGCCGGTCGTCGACATCGACGGTGGCCCAGCGGCCGGCATCATCGGCGACCGATCCTTCGGTGCCGACGCCGCCACCGTGATCCAAGCGGCCGGCGCCTTCGCAGACGGGTTGCACGCCGCCGGCGTGGCCGTGACCATCAAGCACTTCCCGGGCCACGGCTGGGCCCACAACGATCCCCATGCCGGCCTCACCATCGATGACCGCGGCCTTCCGGATCTGCTGCGCGCCGACATCAAGCCGTTCGACGCCCTCGTGGCGGAGGGGGCCGACTCCGTGATGGTCGGCCACATCACCTTCCCGAACATCTGGGGACAGAGGCCGGCGAGCCTCGTGCCGGCGGTCTACGAGCTCCTCCGACAACGTGGCTTCCAGGGCGTGGCCATCACCGACGCCCTCGGGATGGGGGCCGTCTACAACCGGTGGGGCTTCGAGCAGGCTCCGGGCATGGCGGTGGCGGCCGGGGCTGACGCCGTGCTCGTGACCCAGGGCGAACGAGTGCTCGAGCTGCGCGACGGCCTCGTCCATGCAGTGCAAGCGGGCGAGCTCGACGAGGCCCGCCTCGATGAGGCCGTCGGCCGCGTCCTCGCCCTGCGCCAGCAGGACTCCAGCAGCGTCCTGTGCGCATGACGGGCTCCTGACGCAGCCCGGGTCGGGTACAGCTAGACGCCGGCGATGGCTCGCTGGCGGTCGTCGAGGTAGGCGCCGGAGACCTGGCTGGCCCGCTCGATGAGCTCACGCGTGCGGCTGAAGTCGTCGCGCTTGAGCCCGCCGGGGTCGATCCCCGGCAGCGTGAAGATCTCGACACCCGCAGGCGCGTCGGCGCTGGCCTCGGCGAGGAATCGGTAGTTGCGGGCGATGCTGAACGACTGCAGCAGCACATCGATCGGGCGTCGGGGGAGAGGGCGAGGGCGGTCGAAGTTGCCCACGTGCAGCACATAGATCCGCTCGCACCCATGGTGCAGCGCCCGCGAGATCGGCACGTTGTCCACCACCGCGCCGTCGATGAACATCTCGCCGTCGATCTCCACCGGCGGGAGCACTGCCGGGAGCGCGGCACTGGCGAGGATCGGCTCGATGATCGGCCCGGAGCCGAACCAGTGCTCACGGCCGGTCCGCAGCGACGTGGCCACCACCTCGACCTGGACCTGGGCATCCTCGAAGCGTTCGAAGCTGGCGCAGCGCTCGATGACCGCTCGCAGCCGGTCGTTGGCACACAGGCTGAGCGCGCGTCGCAGGAGCATCCACGGTCCCGTGAGCCGACCAGCCGGGAAGATGTCA
This sequence comes from Acidimicrobiales bacterium, assembly GCA_046595835.1. GTDB lineage: Bacteria > Actinomycetota > Acidimicrobiia > Acidimicrobiales > VFJN01 > VFJN01. Next base: position 1,743 of record JBKJSO010000428.1, read on the forward strand.
TCTGGCCGCAGCCCGGTCCACACCTCAGCCAGACGGTCGACCCCTTGCGCGGTAGGGGTGCCCGCGATGGCCACCGCGTTCAGCGCGCCGACCGAGCTGCCCACGATCAGGTCGGGCTCGATGCCTCGACTGATCAGCGCGCGCAGCATCCCGACCTGGATCGCGCCGAGGTTCCCACCCCCGCCAAGCACGAAGGCCGTCTTGGGGTGATCGCCCCGCTCAACCAGATCGATGACCGGCATGGACCCTCCTCCACGGCCGATTGTCCGCAATCTCCACCATCCGCTGTAGTCAGCGGGTTGCGAATGAGTCGTTCGGACCATTCAGCATGGCCATTGTTGACTAGTGGTCTGCAGCCGAGGTGACGCGCCGGGTCTCGTCCGCGCTCGGCGCCCTACGCCAGCAGGCCCTGCACGTGGGCTGAGCCCATCGTGGGGTCGCCCACCAGCTCGACGGCGGAGGTGGCCAGCCGCGACGGCGGGTCGGCGTCGAGGAGATCGAGGCAGCGAGGCGGGTGGCCGCCAGCGCTCAGTGCCTCCGCGTCCGCCTCGCGGCCGAGCTCGACGACCTCGTCGAGCAGCGCCCGGGCATCGGCGCCGAGGAGGGCAAGGTCGTCGGACACGAGGGCCATACCACCGCTCACGCCAACCGACAGCGCCCACGCCCGCACCTGCTCCGCGTCGAGCTGCGTCTTGTCGGCGCGCAGCATGAGGCAGTCAGGGTCGTTGACCCAGAGACGTCGGTGGAGAAAGGAGCGGCTGAGGGTGTTGCGCCAGGCGTTGACGGTGGCCGGCTCGCCGCCCTCGTGCCCGGCCGGGTGGTACGCGTCGGGCGGCGCATGCCACCACGGCGCCACGTCGGC
>JBKJSO010000009.1:0-5675 GCA_046595835.1 Acidimicrobiales bacterium
TGCGACGAGCCCGCATGAGGCGCATCCGGTAGCCCGGCTCGCTCGGCTGCAGACGGGATCGCCCACCGGTTGCTCAGCAGCCCCAAGGACAAGGTGAAGCCAATGGCCACAGCACGCGCACCCCGCACTCACACCACGGCGGCCGAGGGGCGGGCCACCGTCGTGCCCCTCCCAGGCCTCGGCGCCACCCACTCGGAGCTCGTGGCGGAGGCTGCCGTCACCCGGTGGACGACGGTCCACGGCCACGACGTGGCCTACCGCCAGGCGGGCACTGGCCCGGTGCTGGTGATGATCCACGGGATCGCCGGCAGCTCGGGCACCTGGGTGCCGGCCATGCCGCTGCTCGCCGAGCGCTACACGGTGATCGCTCCCGACCTCCTCGGGCACGGCGAGTCGGCCAAGCCCCGAGGCGACTACAGCCTCGGCGCCTACGCCTCCGGGATCCGTGACCTGCTCGGCGTGCTCGGCCACGATCGCGCCACCATCGTCGGGCACTCGCTCGGGGGCGGGGTGGCCATGCAGTTCGCCTACCAGTTCCCGCAGATGGCCGAGCGGCTCGTGCTCGTGTGCAGCGGCGGGCTCGGCAAGGAGGTCAACCCCTTGCTGCGGGCGCTCAGCCTGCCTGGCACGGAGTACATCCTGCCGGTCGTCCTCGCCCCCCAGCTCCACGACGTGGTGGGCAGGCTCGGCGGGGCCTTCGGGCGGTTCGGGCTGCGGGCCGACCCGTTCCTCTCCGAGGTGTGGGCGTCATGGAGCCGCCTCACCGACGTACGGGCGCAGCGGGCGTTCATCCACACCATCAGGGCCGTGATCGACCTGGCCGGCCAGCGGGTGAGCGCCCGAGACCGGCTCTACCTCGCGCACGAGATCCCCACGATGATCATCTGGGGCGATCGGGACGCCGTGATCCCCGTCAGCCACGCGCACATCGCGCACGAGCTGATCCCGGGCAGCCGGCTCGAGGTGGTCGAGGGCGCCGGTCACTTCCTGCCCATCGAGCGGCCCGAGCTCATCGACCGCCTCCTGCGCGACTTCGTCGCCACCACCGCCCCTGCCGACGTATCACCCGCCCGGTGGCAAGAGGTGCTCGTCAACCACGGTTGAGAGGAGATCTGTGCACCGCCACCTCCGCCCTGCGGAGGTGGCGCTTCACAGATCCTGGGTCGTGAGGTGCTCGGCGACCCAGCGGCCGACGGGATCGTCGCCGCCGGCCAGGTGCCAGGCGTAGTGCGCATGGAGGCACTTCACGCCGATGCGAGTGCCGCCGACGCCACCGCTCGGCCGGTGACCGAGGTGGTCAGCCGGGATGGCGGCATCGCGCTCGGTCGCATAGCGCCGATGGGCGATGGCCACCTCCTCCGGATCGAGCTCGGCCTCGGCCGTCCGCACGCCGCCGGCGGCTTCGAGGCGTGACACGACGGTGCGCTCGGGTTCGCCGACCAGCCAGTACCGGGTCGGCATCGGCGTGCCGTCGTCGAGAAAGGGGGCGTTGCGAAGCACGACCGGGCTGCCATCGTGGTGGCGCACCACCACCTCGAAGTCGCCCTGGACGGACCGTCCCAGCAGCACCGCCACGGCCTGGCGGTCGGCAGGAGACGCCACGCTCCCCTACGCCTTGTTGCGACGGATGAGCTTCTTGAGCAGCCAGAGCACGGCCACAATCGCCAGGATCGGACCCACCCGCTTGGCGACGGGCGAACCCGCGGCCTCGAACAGGTTGACCGGCTGGGGCTCCGGCGAGTCGATCTTGCGCACGACCGGCTTGGGCGCCTGCGCTGGGGCGTTCGGTGCAGCCGCGGCCGGCGGTGGGACGGACGCGGCCTTTACTGGTTTGGCCACCGATGTGGCCTTGGCAGCAGCCGGCGCAGCCGTTGCTGGCTTGGGGCCTGAGGCCGCCTTGGCCGCCGCTGGCGCTTTCTTCGCGGGCTCGGCCGCCGAGACCACCGAGGCGGCCTCGACGGGAGATGTCCCGGTGTCGTCGGACAGGACGGTTCGCTCCAGCGACTCCACGAACTGGTCGAGCAGCTTGGCGCTCACATCGGCGAGGACGCCGCGGCCGAACTGGGCGACGCGGCCGGTGACGGTGAGGTCGGTGACAACCGACACGGCGGTGCCGTCGCCGTCGGCGGTGAGGGTGGCCGTGATCGTGGCGTTGGCGTTGCCCTGCCCGCGGGTCTCACGACCCTCGGCACGCAGCACCGCCACGTGGCGCACCGCGTCTTGCTCGACGAACACGGCCTTGCCCTTGTACTGCGCTGTGATCGGTCCGACCTTGATCTTCACGACCCCCCGGTACTCGTCGCCCTCGACCTCCTGCAGCTGCGCACCGGGCATGCACGGCGCGATCTGCTCCAGATCGGTGAGCACGGCCCACGCCCGCTCCACGGGCAACGCCACCCGGAAGTCGTTGGTCAGATCCATCGCTCAAGGTCCTCCGTCGTGTCGACATCCCAGTGCTCGCCGGAGCACGGTACCTCCCGCACCAAGTCGGCCCGTTCACGCATCAGCGTTCGAGCACCCTCGTCGCCCGAGGTCGGCAGCAGATCCCACACCGACAGGGGGAGTCGCACAGGGTTGGCGCGGCGGCCCCCGTAGGTGGCGACCGCCATTGGCGGAGTGGGTGGCGCATCCGCGACCGATCGCCATGCCTGCATGGTCACCCCGGGCTGGTCCGCCAGGCCGACGACGATCGCGTGGTGGCCTTCGGCGCGGGCATGCGTCAGCGCCACCTGCAGCGACGAAGCGATCCCGTCGGCCCACGCTGCGTTGTGCAGCACGATGATCCCTGGCGCAGCTCGGTCACTCAGGTCGACGCTGCCGTCCACCAGCAGCACCTCGTCGAACCCCGCCGCGCACGCGGATGCCAGCGCGTGGTCGACCAACGCCAACCCACGTATCCGCGCGAGCTGCTTGGGGACCGATCCCCCCGATCCGGCGAACCGCGATCCTGCCCCGGCTGCCAGCACCACCCCGGCCACGCTCACCGCAGCGACGGTATCGGGATGTGGAGTCGCCCGCCGCAGGCCGCCCCGGCAAGGTCTGTGCAGGCGACGGTCGCGGGCCAAGCCCCGCGCGCACACCGCTGGGTCGAGCCGTGCTTGGGGCACCTACCGCTCGGCGGCGCGGACGTCGATGCGGGCGGCCGGTGCGGCACCGGAGTCGGCACCGATGCCCCAGTCGGGGTGGACATCGAGCTCATCGAGGGCGAGCACGGCTTGGCCATCGACGATGTCGAGCAGCGGCACGATCGGGAACGGCTCGGCCGGGTCGGCCCGGCCGTCCAGGTGGGCGGCGAGCGCGTCCGGGAACTGTGCCAGGAGGCTCTCGACCACCTGCTGGTGCTGCTGGGCGAGGAAGCACCGAGCCCCCGCTGTGACGCGGCCCGCCAGCCGGCCGAGCTGCTCGAGGTCGTCGTCTGCCGGCTTTGAGGACCGCACGCGGTCGAGGGCATCGGTGAGCGCCATGCCGTCCTGCTTGCACGGTGTGCACTGTCCGCACGACTCCACCGACAGGAACCGCGAGACACCATGGGCCACGGCGACGACGTCCACCGTGTCGTCGATCACGATGAACCCGGCCGACCCCAGCCCACCGCCAGCCTCGTCGAGGCCCTCCCACGTGAGCGCAGCGTCGAGCGCTTCGCCGGTGAGCAGCGGGTTGGCGGTGCCGGAGAGGACCGCCACGATCTCCTTGCCGATGGGCCGCCCCCCGAGCGAGGCGATGACCTCGCGCAAGGGTGTGCCCATCTCGAACTCCCCCACCCCAGCTCCCTCGGTGCGCCCGGTGACCGTGCACACCATCGTGCCCGGGGATCCCTCGGTGCCCAGTGATCGGAAGGCTTCCGGGCCGTCGAGCACGATGAAGGGCACGTTGGCGAAGGTCTCCACGTTGTTGACGAGCGCGGCCGGCGCCGCCGTGGCGCCGTCGGCGTCGGCGAAGTCGGTGCGGGAGGCCACCGCGGGTTCGTCGCCGACCTCCTCGGCACCATGGCGGTACGGGGGCGCAACGCGCGGGAACGGCGGCCGACCGGCGATCGACTCGAGCAGGCCCGTCTCCTCCCCGAGGAGATAGCGGTCGGAGCCAGCCACCACGCTGAGATCGACCCCCTGTTGCCACCCCGCGTCCACGAACTCGGCGATCGCCGCCTCCACACGCGCCCGCTCCACCTCGGCCGATTGCTTCATGCCCACCACGACTCGGTCGGCGCCGACGGCATGGGCGGCGATGAGCGCACCTTCGATCACCTTGTACGGGTTGCGACGGAGGATCGTGCGGTCCTTCAAGGTGCCCGGCTCGCCCTCGGCCGCGTTCACCACGACCGTGACCGGGGCCGCACCGCCCATCCCGGCCACCGTCCGCCACTTGGTGCCGGTTGGGAAGCCGGCGCCACCGCGCCCACGCAGCCCCGACGCCTCGACGACCTCGATGACCGCCACGGGCTCCGAAGCCCGAGCCGCCGCGAGCGCCTTGCCGCCGCCGAGCTCCACGTAGGCGGCCAATGACTCGACCGGTTCGGCATCCAGCACCCGAGTGACAGCTCCCATGCCCCGGTGGCTACCCGAACGGCGGACCACTGAGACCGAGCCGAGCCTGTGGGTCCGCGAGGGTCAGCGGTGGATCGGGCCTTGGGCGGTGCGGAGGCTGGGCGCGGCGCTGCCGGTGCGCTGGGCGATGATCTCGGCGCAGATGGCCACCGCCGTCTCCTCGGGGGTGCGGGCGCCCAGGTCGAGGCCGATGGGCGCCATGAGCCGGGCCAGGTCGGCGTCGGCAACGCCCTCCGCCCGCAGCCGTTCGGCGCGCTGCTCCGTCGTGCGCCGCGACCCCATGGCACCGAGGTAGCCGACCTTGGTTCGCAGGGCGGCGACGATGGCCGGGACGTCGAACTTCACATCGTGGGTGAGCACGCACACGGCGTCGCGCGGGCCAAGCGTGGCGCCCACCCGCTCGAGCAGGCGATGGGGCCAGTCGACGACGATCTCGTCAGCCAACGGGAAGCGAGCCGGCGTGGCGAACACCTCCCGGGCGTCGCAAACGGTGACGTGGTAGCCGAGCACCTTGGCCACTCGCACGAGGGCGGCGGTGAAGTCGACCGCACCGAAGATGAGGAGCCGGGGCGGGGGGGCGTAGGCCTCGAAGAACACCATGAGCGTGTCCTCGTTGGCCTCACCGTGGGCGCCGTAGCGCCGCACCGACGTCGTGCCGGCGGCCAGCGCCGCTGCTGCATCCCGCCGGACCACGCGCTCGAGGTCGGGGTCGGCCAGCGCACCCGTCATCGCCTCGTCCTCGACCAGAAGGAGCTTGTCGCCGGTGCCCGGACCTTCCACGACGGTGACGAGCACCGCCGATCGGTGGGCGCGGATCGCGTCGCGCAGGGCCTCGAAGGTGACCTCGGCCAACGCCGCTACCAGTCCAACGGCTCGAGGTACAGGTGCACGGTGCCGCCGCAGGTGAGGCCCACGGCGAAGGCATCGTCGTCGCTGTAGCCGAAGGTGACGACATGACGCTCACCCGTGGCCAGCACGTGCAGCGCCTCGGAGACGACGGCACTCTCGACGCACCCGCCCGACACGGAGCCGATCACCTCGCCGTCCTCGCTGACGGCCATGGCCGCGCCGGGCTGGCGCGGACCGGAGCCCTCGATGTCGACCACCCGCGCCAGCGCGACGCGCTTGCCC
>JBKJSO010000093.1:0-3620 GCA_046595835.1 Acidimicrobiales bacterium
CCGGCCCGACCCCGAGACGCCGGTCGAGGAGACGGTGTGGGCGATGTCCGACCTCATCGATCGAGGCAAGGCGCTCTACTGGGGCACCTCGGAGTGGTCAGCCGACGAGATCCGCGCTGCGTGGGACATCGCCGACAAGCGGAACCTGCACAAGCCGGTGATGGAGCAGCCGCAGTACAACATCTTCGAGCGCAAGCGGGTGGAGCGCGAGTACGCCCGCCTCTACGAGGACATCGGCCTCGGGCTCACCACGTGGAGTCCGCTGGCGTCGGGACTGCTCAGCGGCAAGTACATGGACGGCATCCCCGAAGGCAGCCGCGCCACGCTGCCGGGCTATGAGTGGCTCGCCGGCCTCCTCACCGACGAGACCCGCAACGCCAAGGTGAAGCAGCTGGCCGGGATCGCCGACGAGCTCGACTGCACGCTGTCCCAGCTCGCCCTCGCGTGGTGCGTCAAGAACCCGCACGTGTCGACGGTCATCACCGGTGCCAGCCGGGTCGAGCAGGTGCACGAGAACATGGGCGCCCTCGACGTGCTCCCCAGGCTCACCGACGACGTCATGGCGCGCATCAAAGCCGCCGCCCGCTGACCCCATCCGCATTCTGCGCACCGGCAGCCACGGATGCCGTGGCTGCCGGTGCACAGAAGCAGTCGGGGTGCGCAGACCTTGCTAGAACGGGGCCGTGCACGCCGTCGTCATCTACGAGAGCCTCACTGGGAACACCGCCAGGGCGGGGCAGTCCATCGCCGCCAGCCTCTCGGCCGCGGGCATGCCCACGACGGCGTTCCCGATCACGAAGATCGACTACCAGGCCCTCGCCGACGCCGATCTCGTGGTGGTGGGCAGCTGGGTCGATGGGCTGCTCTTCATCGGCCAGCGACCCGGTCGCCTCGGTCGAATCACCTCGATGCCGGCCCTCGCCGGCAAGCAGGCGGTGGTCTACCTGACCTACGCCATCGACCCCGGCAAGTCGCTGCAGAAGCTGTCGAGGGCCGTGGAGGCCCGCGGCGCCGAGGTGCTGGGCGGGGCCACGATCCGGCGAGACAAGCTCGAAGCGGGCGTCGACGACCTCGTCGATCGCATCCTCGCCATCACTGCCTCGGCCTGATCCGGCGCGTTCCCGGAGAAGACCGTCAGGTCGTCCAGGGGCCGACGCCGCTGATCTTGTCGACCGTGATGCGCACGACGGAGCCCGGGGGCGGATCGTCCATCGGCGGGAACTTGGCGTTGGGCCCGATGTAGACCCGGGCCAGCTCCTGGAGCAGCTCGGGCGCGCCGCCGGGCACGACGCGCGCCTTGCCTTGGAGCACGAGGTACTCCCGCATCCCGATGGGGTTGACGCTGGTGGCCTCGACGGAGAGCGCGATGCGGGGGTCGCGCTCGAGGTTGCGCAGCTTGCGGAACGGCCCGAGCGATCCGAACACCACCTCGTCGCCGTCGACGCCCACCCACACGCAGCTCACCTGGGGAGCACCGTCGGGGTCGACCGTGACCACGTGGGCCAGGTTCGGGCCGGTGAGCACGGCGCGGGCGGTGTCGGGGAGAGCGACCATCGCGGCAGCCTATGAGGTGGTGATGGCCATCCAGCACGCCCGGGTAGCGTCAGCGCCTGTGCCCGTCCCGCCCCTTCGGCTCGATGACGACGCTCCCGAGCTGCGGGCCGGTCTCGACCGCATCCGGGTCGAGTTCGACGTGCCCGGTCCCCACAGCGCCGCCGCGGTGTCGGAGGCGACGGAGGCCGCTCGCAGGGTGCTCAGCGGCCTGGGCACCGCCTCGGACGCAGGCCGGCGCGACGCACGCGACATCGAGCTCGTCACCATCGATCCGCCTGGCAGCCGAGATCTCGACCAGGCGCTCCACATCGAGCGCCGGCAGCAGGGGTGGCGGGTCCGCTACGCCATCGCGGATGTGCCGGCGTTCGTGGTCGAGAGGGGCGCGCTGGCCCGCGAGGTCGAGGACCGCGGGGTCACCTTCTACCTGCCCGACCACCGCTCGCCTCTGTACCCGCCGTCGCTGAGCGAGGACGCCGCCAGCCTCCTGCCGGGCCAGGACCGCGCTGCGGTGCTCTGGACGATCGACCTCGCCTCCGATGGCGCCGTGAGCTCGTCACACCTCGAGCGCGCCATCGTGCGCAGCCGGGCGCAGCTCACCTATGCCGAGGTGCAGGTCGACATCGACTCGGGTCGCTCGAGCGAGACGCTGCCGCTCCTCGCCGAGGTGGGTCGGGTGCGCCAGGAGGCGGAGGCCGCCCGGGACGGCGTGAGCCTCGACCTCCCGTCGCAGCTGGTCGTGTGCGAGGGCGATCGCTACCGATTGGCGTGGGAGCTGAGCGTGCCCGCGATGGGGTGGAACGCCCAGATCTCGCTGCTCACGGGGATGGTGGCCGCGGAGGCGATGCTGCGCGCCGGGGTGGGCCTGCTGCGCACGCTGCCGCCCCCCGACCACCAGGTGATCGAGACGGTTCGCCGCACGGCGACGGCGCTCGGTGTGACGTGGCCCGACGGTGCCACATACGCGTCGGTGGTCGGCCACCTCGATGGCGCCGACCCCGATCAGGCCGCCCTCCTCGCGCTGGCGGCCCGCGGCTTGCGCGGCGCCGGCTACCTGGCGCTCGGCACGGGTTCGCCCCCGCCCGACGACCCGGCCCTTCTGCGCCACGCGGCGGTTGCCGCGCCCTACACGCACGTGACGGCACCCCTGCGGCGCCTCTGCGATCGGGCGGCCATCGAGGTGTGCCTGGCCCTGTACGCCGGCCAGACCGTGTCGGCTGAGGTGGTGGCGGAGCTGGCGGGGCTGCCGAAGGCGATGGCCCGCACCCGAGCGCGCGAAGGCGGCGCCGCGCGCGCCGTGGTGGATCTCGTCGAGGCCCTCACCCTCGCGCCCAGGGTAGGGGAGGTGCTCGACGCCACCGTCGTGGCCTCAGGGCCGAAGGGCTCCACGATCGTGGTGCATGACCTCGCGGTGCAGGCGGACATCGACGGCGCCACCCTGCCCCTCGGGGACACCGTGTCGGTACGGATCGAAGCCGCCGACCCGGTCGCTCGACGGGTGCGGTTCGCGGCGGTGTGATGCCCGATCTGGCGGCCTGCCTGGCTGGTGCCCGGACGCGGCCGCCTACCGTTGCCGCCATGACGCCATGGAGACCCTGCGCGATTGTGGTCGCGGCGCTTGTGCTGTTCGCGGGCTGCGGATCGGACGGCTCGGGGCGTGCCGCGACGACGGGCTCGACGGCGGTCGCCCACGCGACGGGCACGGTGCAGGTGCTCGCCGCGTCGTCGCTCACCGACGTGTCCGCCTCGCTGGCCGCCGCCTTCGAAGCGGCCAACCCCGGCGCGAAGGTGGAGCTCACCTTCGACGGGTCGGCGCGCCTGGCCTCCGAGATCTTGGAGGGCGTCCCGGCCGACGTGCTCGTGGCCGCCGACGAGGCCAGCGTGGAGCGCGTGACGCAGGCGGGTGCCGCCGCAGGGCCCAGGGAGACCGTCGCCACCAACGAGCTGCAGATCGTGGTGCCGGCCGGCAACCCGAAGGGCATCAAGGGCCTGCGCGACCTCGCCAAGGGGGTGATCGTGGCGCTGTGCCGGTCTGAGGTGCCGTGCGGCTCGTACGCGCGGCAGGCCTT
>JBKJSO010000025.1:0-3241 GCA_046595835.1 Acidimicrobiales bacterium
TTGGGAGGGGGCCGCGCGCCATGTCGTGCGGGCAACCTCCTGGGTGCCGTAGGCGTCGAGCTGCCATCCGGCGTGGCTGGCGAGCAGGCGCGTCGCCTCCAGCAGCACATCGGCGCCCTTCATCGCGTTGGGGCCTCCCGCGTACACGAACCGCACGGTGGGCTCCTGGGCGCCGGCCGCGCCGGCCGATCTCGGCGCGGCCACGAGCGACGGCGCGACGAGGTCCTCGTCGGGCAGGCCGTTCTCGTCGACGGCCAGACGCTCGGCCGGTACGCCGTTGGCGGCCAGGACCTCGGCGGTGATGGCCGACACGGCGAGGATCAGGTCGGCATCCGCCAGTCGCGCTCGCAACCACTCGTTGCGCACCTCGAGGGCGGGCCGTCCTGCCGCGCACGCGCAGCCGCCCGCGTCGACGACGAGGCAGCACGGGTTCCAGTCGCTGTCGACGAGGAACTGACGGGCGCAGCACCACCAGAAGTCGTGCATGGTGACGACCGTGGCGGCGCCGTACGCCTTGGCGGCCGTGAGCAGGCCCGCCCCCAGCGTCTGGATCGAGTGGAGGTGCACGATGTCGGGCCGCACCTCGTCGAGGTGGCGGGCGAAGTCCTCGACCACCGCGGGGTTGTCGTAGTTGTGGACGTCGTTCCACGCGGTCCACGGGGTGATGGTGATCCAGCGCACCGCCAGCCCGTCTTCGTCGGAGGTCCAGGTGCTGAGCGGGGGCCGGTCGTCATCGAGGTGGCCCGCGTACACGGATACGTCGTGGCCCCGGGCCTGGAGGCCACGGGCGAGCCGGTCAGGCGCGAGCGTGCCGCCGCTCACGAAGTTCGGCGGGAAGTGCGCCGACACCACGAGGATGCGCAGCCGACTCCCGGCGTTCGGGGCGGTCATCCCCCGTCAGCGGCGGGGTGGTCGGGGGTGGGCTCGTCGGCGGCGGGCTGGTCGCTGCGTCGGAGCGGGTGGCGCAGCACCTGGAGCGGACGCACGAGCCGGCCCAGGAGGCCGCGGACGTCGGCCAGGACCGCGTCCATCGAGTCCAGGCGGGCCGCGAGGGCGTCCTGGCGGGCGGCGACGGCGGCCACCGCCTGGGCGGTGGCGGTTAGCTGGGTCTCGTTGATGCGGGCCTTGGCCACGAGGTCGTCGAGGAGCGGCACGGCGTCCTGGCGCACGACCTCGCTGAGGTTGGCGCTCACGAGCGCACCCAGGACCACGGCCGGGTCGAGGCCGGCGGCACGATCTTCGGGGGGCGTGCCGAGGTCGACGGCACCGGCGCGTCGGGCCGCCACGAGGTGGCGGTAGAAGGGTCCGTCGGCGTCTCTTGACGCGAGGGCCATGTTGTAGAGCACGTCGGCCCCGTCGAGGAGCGGTTGCAGCGCCGGGCGGCCCATGAGCTGGTGCTTGAGGAGCATCATCACGAGCCAGTCCTGCAGGTTGCCGTTGCCCACCACCGTCACCTCACCGAAGCACTCCCGAACGGTGGCGGTGGTGAGGTCGAGGTCGGGCAGGACGTTGTCACGGTGCTCGTCGAGCTGGGCCTGCGGCTGGCTGGTGGCGAGCAGGGCGTAGCGCCGGATGAGCTCCTCGACGCCGGCCACGCCGGCCGTGTCGAAGGGGGCAGCCACGATGAGCAGGTCGTCGCTGACCCGGTGCAGCTCGGTGAGGAATGCCCCCCGGAGAGGCCCGGGCACGTGCTCGAGCACGTCGCTGGACACCACCGCGTCGAAGGAGCGGTCGGGGAAGGGGAGGGCGGTGCCGTCGCCCTGCACCCGGGAGGTGCCGCTGAGGGGAGCGCCGGTGAGCGAGAGGTCGACGGCGGTGACCACGAGATCGGCGTCGAACGTGCGCAGGTACCCGGCGGAGTCACCGATGTCGAGCACCCGATGGGTGCCGGGGCCGAGCGTGGCCCGCAGGCAGCGGGCGATCCCGCCGTAGCGGTTGTAGCGGTCGAACGAGGTCCAGGTGGCGTCGGCGAACTCGATGCCGGCTCGCTCGTCTCGGATCAGCTGGGTCATCTGCGCGGTCTCCGTCGCTCGTCGGTCCGCCACCCGCGGAGTGCGGATCCTACTGGGGGCCGTCAGAGGGGCGACCCCTCGGGCTGCGCCTAAAGGAATCGGACCGGGTGTCCGATCACAGACCTGATGTCCCCCATCCTCCCCCTTCGCCGCCTCGCGTCATCCGTGGCGCTCGCCCTGCTCGTCTTCACCCTCGTGCTGGGCGTCACCCCGCTCACCCCCGCTGCGCTGCGTCCGGCCCCGGCCGGGGCGACGGTCGCCACCGACGGCCAGGAGTGGGAGTTCATCGACGCCGTCAACCGTGAGCGCCGTGCCCGTGGCCTCCCCGAGCTGCGGGTGTCGGTGGGCCTGCGCGACGTCGCTCGCTCGTGGGCGAACCAGATGGGCGCCGAGGATCGGCTCTACCACAACCCCAACCTGGCCAGTGATGTGACCCGCGTCTCGAACAGCTGGACCCGAGCCGGCGAGAACGTCGGAGTGGGCTACGACGTCGCCTCGCTCCACCAAGCCTTCATGAACAGCCAGGGCCACCGAGACAACATCCTCGGGAGCTGGAGCTACATCGGCATCGGCGTGACCCAGGTCAACGGCAAGATCTGGGTGACCGAGACGTTCCTCACCGACAGCGCCAACCTGGCTACCGCCTCCCGCCCGGCCCCGCCGCCGCCCCCGGCCAGCTGGTACCTCCGCAACGCCAACTCCCCGGGCGCCGCCAACATGGGGTTCGACTACGGCCTCACGAGCTACCAGACGCTCTCGTGTGACTGGGACGGCGACGGCGTCGACACGGCCGGCGTGTTCGTGGGCGACACCTTCTACCTTCGCAACAGCAACGCCGGCGGCGCTCCCGACGCCAGCATCCGCTTCGGCTGGTCCGGCGTGAAGCCCGTGTGCGGCGACTGGAACGGCGACGGTGTCGACACCATCGGCATCTACAGCGGCGACACCTTCTACCTGCGCAACAGCAACACCGGTGGCCCGGCCGACCTGGTGGCGAGATACGGCTGGTCAGCCGTCACGCCGGTGGCCGGTGACTGGAACGGCGACGGCACGGACACCTTTGGTGTGTACATCGACGGCACCTGGTACCTCCGGGACTCGAACTCCGGGGGCAACCCCACCCGAGTGCTCTCCTACGGCGCCTCGGGCTACGCCCCAGTGGTGGGCGACTGGAACGGCGACCGGACCGACACGATCGGCGTGTACGTCGGCGACACCTTCTACCTGCG
>JBKJSO010000199.1:0-3642 GCA_046595835.1 Acidimicrobiales bacterium
GCGCGCCCGGCCCGCCATGCCGCCAGCAGTTCCGTCGGCGGGCGACCGCGACCGAGGGTGAGGGCATCGCCGCCGTCGGGTGCGGAGACGAGGTCGGTGATCGACGCCTGGAAGGCATCGGGATCCGTGACGGCAGTGGCCGCCGCGCCATCGAAGTAGGTGAGGTGGCCGATCGTGTCGCTCACCGTCCACCCCGCGGCGGGTGTGGCCGCCGCCCACTGCTCGTCGGTCAGCTCGCCGACGACGGCGTCGAGCGCCTCCTGCTCGGCCTGGAGGTCGGCGGCCACCTCGTGCACGTCGGTCATGGTGCTCCTTCCGGGGTGGGGGCGCACAGGCCCCCGAGGATGAGGTCGACCACCTCGTCGGCGGCCTCCTTGGGCGACGAGCGCAGGGTGGGAATGACGGCGGGTCGGGAGAAGAACTGCCCGAGCCCGGCCAGCACCCGCGCCACGGCCGCGGTGTCGACCGACGCGATGTCGCCGCGTTCGACGGCGAGGTCGAGCAGCGTCCGGGTGACCTCGAAGAGGTACTCGTTGTGCCCATCCTGGAGCTGCTGGGCGGCGGGCACGGCGGCGAGGTCGCGGGCGAAGCCCGCCGTCCACCCGCTCACCGCCACGGTGGCCGCTTCGAGGTAGGCGCGGATGGCATCGAGCGGCGCGAGGTCCTCCCCGATGGCGTCGCGGGCCACCCGGCCGATGCGCCACAGGCTCCGGTCGATCACGATGAGCACGAGCTCGTCGCGGCTGCGGGCGAGGGCGTAGAGCGTGCGCAGTGAGCAGTTCAGGCGAGCGGCCAGCTCGGCCATCGTGAGGTCGGCGAACCCGCCGGCCACGAGATCCTCCATCTCGTCGAGGATCTGGCGCTGGCGGTCGGTGAGCTCGCGCTCGCGCTGGCGGCCGAGCACCGGCCGCGGGCGCGGCACCGCACGGAGCCGACGGTGCGTCTCGTCGACGGTGGCCACCGCTGTCACGGGCCGGCCCCGAGCAGCGCGACGGGCACGTCGACCACCCGCGCCCGGAGCCACTCACCGAGGCTCTTGGCTTGGCCATCCTGGCGGGTGGAGGCGGCCACGCCTTCCTGCAGGAGCCCGTGGATCACGAAGTTGAGCGATCGCAGCGCGGGGAGGCAATGGCGATCGACGGGCAGGTCGGCTGTCTCGGGGAGCAGCGCCTGGAGGCGATCCACGGTGAGGAAGTCGTCGAGCCACGCCCAGGCCTCATCGGTGCGAGCGAACACGCCCAGGTTGGCATTGCCGCCTTTGTCACCCGATCGGGCGCCGACGACGCGCCCGATGGGGGCGCGCACGGTCTCGCCGCTGGGGGCCACCCCAGTGGGGCCCGCGGCGGGGACCACGTCCACGGCTCCGGAAGGCGCCATCGAGTCGACCACAGTGCGGTCGCCGCCGAGCACCACGACGTGCTGTGGCACGAGCTCGGCCGGCACGACCGCGGGCCGGTACACGCCGTAGGCGCGGGCGCCGCCGGACCCGCCGCCACCGACGCCGAAGAAGCCGGGGATCGTGGCCAGACCCAGCTCGGTCATGGCCGCCGAGATGCCCCGACCCACCTTGTGCTCATCGGGATCCTTCACCGTGAGGCGCCACACGGCAACGGCCTCTTCGTTGCTCGCGGGGTCGGGCTTGTCGGTGCGCACGAGACGAGTGGTGACGCTGGCGAAGTCAGCCCGCTTCTGCGGGCAGGCCAACCAGAAGGCCTCCTCGACGAGCTGGGCCTTCGCCTCGATGTCCAAGCCGACGAGCGCGATGCCGATGTCGTTGCGGAACCCGCCCAGCTCGTTCATCGCCACCTTGAGCGTGGCGGGCGGCGGCTCGCCGCGCGTGCCGAGGATGCGCACCCGGTCGGGAGCGAGCTGTTCGAGCTGGATCGTGTCGAAGCGAGCGGTGACGTCGGGCCCGAGGTAGGCCGGTCCACCGATCTCGTAGAGGAGCTGCGAGGTGACCGTGCCGATCGACACCTCTCCCCCGGTGCCGTCGTGCTTGCCGATGACCGACGAGCCGTCGTGGGCGACTTCCGCCCACGGGAAGGCGGTGCGCGCCATGCCGGGGACCTCGGTGAAGAAGGAGTAGTTGCCCCCGGTGGCCTGCGTGCCGCACTCGATGACGTGGCCGGCCACCACGGCGCCGGCCAGCGCGTCCCACTGATCGCGGGCCCAGCCGTGGTGCCACGCCGCGGGGCCGCACACGACGGCGGCGTCGGTGGTGCGTCCGGTGACGACGATGTCGGCGCCGCGGTCGAGTGCGTCGACGATGCCCCAGCACCCGAGGTAGGCGTTGGCGCTGATGAAGCGCGCCGTGTCGCCCACGGGTTCGCCTGTCTCGAAGTGGGCGAGGTCGACTCCCGCGGCGACGAGCTCGTCGAGCCGGGGCAGCAGGTTGTCGCCGTCGACGTAGGCGATGGTGGGCGACAGCCCGAGGCGGTCGGCCACCTCGGCGATTGCCCCCGCGCAGCCGGCCGGGTCGAGGCCGCCCGCGTTCGACACCACCTTGATGCCGCGGTCGAGGCACGAGCCCATCACCTGCTCCATCTGGGTGACGAAGCTGCGGGCGTAGCCGCCGCCCGGGCGCTTGGCCTGAGTGCGGGCGAGGATGAGCATGGTGAGCTCGGCCAGCCAGTCGCCGGTGAGCACGTCGATCGGGCCACCGTCCACCATCTCCTGGGCGGCCGACAGGCGATCGCCGTAGAAGCCTGAGCAGTTGGCGATCCGGATCGGTGCGGCCATCAGCGGGTGGCCTCGGCATCGTCGGCCGCTTCGAACTCGACGAGCAGGGTGCCGTTCTCCACGTGCTGGCCCACCGCCACCCGCACCTCGGACACCACGCCGTGCGCGGGCGCCCGCACGTGGTGTTCCATCTTCATCGCTTCGAGCACCACCAGCGTCTGCTGCGCCTCCACCGCGTCGCCGGGCGCGCAGCGCACCTCGAGCACCACGCCGGGCATCGGCGCGACGAGACCGCCGACGACGAGCTCGGCACCAGGCGGCACGAAGCGGGGCACCACATCGAAGGTGACCGTGCCGCGGGTGGTTTGGACGTGGAGGTGGTGATCGCCCCTGGTGACGCGGGCGCTGCGGCGGTGAGCGTTTACCTCCGCGTCGATCTCCGCGAGCGACCAGCGGTGGATGCGAGCCGCTCCCTGCGCGCCGTCGCCGACCTGCACGACAAAGGAGCCGTTGCGCTGGAGCTGGTAGCGCACGTCGAGGGCGCAGTCGCCATGGCTGAGCTCGACGTACTGCGCGGGCAGCCGACCGTTGCGCCAGCCACTCGGAAGCTGGGCCTGCACGGCGGCGTGGGCCCGGTTCTCGCCCTGGAGCCACAGGGCCGCCACCACGGCGGCACGATGCAGGTCCTCGTCGGTGAGGTCGAGCCCGGTGGCCAGCGTGACCCGGTCGATGAAGTCGGTGGTGGTGTCGCCGGCGAGGTAGGCCGGGTGGCGAAGCGTGGCGGCGAGGAAGTCGCGGTTCGTGGTGACCCCGCCGAGGTGGAGCCGTTCGAGAGCCAGCGCCAGACGACCGGCGGCTTCGGCGCGGGTGGGGGCGTGGGCCACCACCTTGGCGAGCATCGGGTCGAAGTCGAGGCCCACCACCGAGCCCGCTTCCACGCCCGAGTCCCACCGCACCGCTGGC
>JBKJSO010000334.1:0-3845 GCA_046595835.1 Acidimicrobiales bacterium
GATCGCGTCGGTCGAGGTCCGACGCGATCCGCGCGAACTGCGCGCCCGCGCCCGTGGCTGCGGACGTGCCGAGCATCACGAGCACCGGGGGCTCGCCTGCTGCCACGTGACGGTCGAGCGCCTCGTCGAGCGCCTGACCGTCAGGCCCCTGCCAGATCGAGAACCCGCCCCAGGTGACCGGCGGCCAGTCTGGGGCGCCGTTGCCGTAGTAGTGGCGCGACGCGAGCACCACCGTGGCGTCGGCTTCGGTCCAGGCCCACCCGCCGTTGCAGCGGATCGGGTCGAACCCGAGCCGCTCCCGCTCGGCGTTGATGATGTCGTCGCGGAAGGCGCGGGCGCCGAGCGTGCGCAGGAGTGACCAGGCCGCTCGGTTCACCGGCGCGCCCAAGCGCATCGACCGCGACTCGAGTGGGGGTGTCCAGCGGTCGGTGGGGATCATCATCGGGAAGAGGTGGCCCACCACGCTCGGAATGCCCATCGATCGCGCCACCGGGACCGACGCCACGCCCATCGTCGGGTGGGTGACCACCGCGTCGGCACCGTCGAAGCCCGCTCGAAGCGAGCGCAGGGCCGTCGTCGGATCATCAGCGAACGCCTTGTTCATCCAGTAGCGACCGAGCTTCGACACGTTCCGGGTTGGGTGACGCATCAGCCTGGTGTGCACCGGGTCGGCGTACATGGATGCCGGGGAGCAGTCCATCGCGTACGGGTGGTAGGAGAAGGGCTCGGGGTCGAGCAGAGATCGGAACCCCTCGGGGGCCACGAACACCACGTCGTGGCCGGCCGCATGCAGGCGACGCGCCACTGGGATGTACGGCGCGACATCGCCCAGGTAGACGCAGGAGGTCACCGCGATGCGAGCCATGCCGGGACTGTAGGGCGAAGCCCCTGGATCGGTTCAGCCTGCGGATCGGGCGTCAGCTCGGGAGGCAGGGGGTTGACACTGCGTCACGGGCCCGGACGCGACAAGGCCCCGGTGGAGAACTCGGATCACCCTGATCCGCCCCCACCGGGGCCAGGCCGTTGTGTGTCCAGGCCGGTGGATCGAAGTGGCCGTTCACGGGTCCCGCGGAGGCAGCCGACGTAGCGAGCTGCATGCAGTGGGCGGGCCCGCCAGGTACGTCGACGCCGGCGAGGACAGCCTCAACGATCGGGCGGCGACCGCTCCATCGTTGCAGGACCGTGATGCATCTTGCAGACCCCCCTTTCGGTGTCTGGGTGATGCGTCTCGAGCGTCAAGCCCGAGGTGCGTGAACCTCACCGTCGCGCCGCCTGTGAGCTCGGTCAAGGGCCATCGATCCCGGATCTCAGCCCTCCCCACGCACGTCGGCCCCTTCGATGTTTCAGGGTGGCGCGCACGTGGCCTGACTAGAGGCCCGGCTTGCCCTCGCCCTCCTGCGCGGCGCCTCGGCGAAGGGCGTCCTTGTACGAGCCGGCCACGTCGGGGTCGACGTCGGCGCCGGCCTGCTCGGCGGCCGCCTCCTCCTCGGGGGTGGGCGGTCGGTCAGCATCGTGGGCCTCGTCGACGGCGGCCCGATCCTCGCGGATCGTGGCGCGGTCGGGGGTGGTGGCCGGCGCAACGCGGTCGCCCACGTGGCGCGGCTCGTCCTGATCGGTCCGGTTGCCCATCGGGGCCTCCTCGTATCGGGTGGTGGTACCCCGTGTCCTGCCCGAACCGCACGGATCTGATCCCCGGCACCCGGTAATGGCAGCATGTCGTTCCCGTCCGCAGATGGAGGAGCGCAGTGGCAGCAGATCCGACCGTGGTTGCCGTCCCCTTCTACTTCGGGTCGATGGAAGCCGAGCGGCGGTACCTGAAGCGGCGTGCCGCCACGGTCGGTCCCTCGCCGGCCGACTACACGGCGCCCGACACGAAGGCGAGCCTGGCCATGGGCGTGGGCTCCCTGCTCGTGCCGCTGGCAGCTCACCTCGTCGTGCCGCACCTCGTCCCGGGCAAGGGTCGCTACGGCAAGGCGCTGGTGAGCACGGCGCTCGGCGCGGCACTGGTGACGACGGTGGCCGACCGGCTGGTTGGCCACGACGCAGATGAGGCCGACGATCCGAGGGACCGTGTCGTCGACGACCACGATCGCTCGGGCACCGGCGGCCGTCGCGAAGTGCGTCGCTGGGCCCGCAAGGTGCGGCGCGTCACCGGGCCAGTGGCGGTGGGCACGGGCGCGCTGGCGGTCGCCTCGTGGACCCAGAGCCGCACCGGGCCGCATCGCATGTGGGAGAAGGGCCGACGCCACGACCGAGGCGAGGGCGCTCTCGCCTGGCTGGCCGCCATCGTGGGGTGGGACTTCATCTACTACTGGAACCACCGGATGATGCACGAGGTGCGGGGCATGTGGGCCATCCACGTGGTGCACCATTCGAGCGAGCGATACAACCTGTCCACCGCGCTCCGCCAGCCGGTCGCCGACGCCCTCGGGGTGTGGGTGCCCTACGGCTGGCTGGCCCGGGTGGGGATCCGTCCGAAGCTCGTCGCCCAGGCTCGAGGCATCAACCTCCTCTACCAGTACTGGATCCACACCGACGCCATCCGCTCGATCGGCAAGGCCGAGGAGGTGCTCAACACGCCGTCGCACCACCGTGTGCACCACGGGAGCAACCAGCGCTACCTCGACCGCAACCACGGAAGCATCCTCATCATCTGGGATCGCCTGTTCGGCACCTTCCAGCGAGAGGAGGAGCCGGTCGTCTACGGGCTGACGAAGAACATCGACACCTACGACCCCACGCGCATCGCGTCGCACGAGTACCGCGACATCGTCCGCGACATCGCGCACTCCACGACCTGGCACGACCGGCTCTCCTTCGTGCTGCGCGGTCCGGGATGGGCCTACCGGCGCCACGCCGAGCGAGCCCTCGGAGGCGTGAGCTAGGACGCGGGATCTGCGCCGGGAGGCACGTGTGGAGGCAGGAGCGCAGCGTCGCGCAGGGCGGGGAAGACCCTGCCCACCTTGCCCAGTAGGTACTCGCCGTAGGTGCCGTCGAACGCGAGCACATCCTCGCCGTCCCAGCGCGCCCGCGCCGCGGCGGCGCCCTCGCCGACGAGGGGCACGGGCACAACCTGCGCGTCCCACGCCGGGTCGAAGAAGAATGGGAACGACAGGCGATCGACGGTGCCGGTGTTGCGGACACGGTGGGGCGTCGACCGATACCGACCGCCGGTCATCCGCTCGAGCATGTCGCCCAGGTTGCAGACGAAGGTGCCGGGCAGCGGCGGCGCATCCATCCAGCCCGATCGAGCGTGGACCTCGAGCCCACCGGCGGCGTCCTGGCGCAGGATGGTGAGCAGCCCGTAGTCCGTGTGCTCGGCAACCCCCCACCCAGCGTCAGCACCACCCGATTCGGGTGGGTACCGGAAGATCCGGAACAGCGTGAGCGGATCGGCCGTGAGGTGCCGGTCGAACCAGTCGCCGTCGAGGCCGAGGCCGAGCCCGATCCCGCGCAGCAGCGCATGCCCGAGGCTGGTCATGGCATCGAGGTAGGCGAGCACGACCTCCCGCAGTGCCGGAACCTGAACAGGGAAGACGTTGGGGCCGTGCAGCGGGGTCCCGGCGACCACTCGGGGATCGTCCAACGGGAGCTCGGCGCCGAAGTAGATGCCCTCCTTGTGGTCGGCCCGGCCGGAGGTGAGCTCCCCACCCAACGGGAACCAGCCCCGCCACGCTCGGCCGCCGTGGGCCATCGACATGTCCCCCTTGGCGGATTCGGGGAGGGCGAACGCCTGATGGGCGACGGACTCCAGCCGCTGCTGAAGGGTCTCGTCCACGCCGTGGCCCGAGATGTAGAAGAAGCCGAACTCGCGGCACGCGGCGTCGATCTGCTCGCCGACGCGG
>JBKJSO010000232.1:0-17806 GCA_046595835.1 Acidimicrobiales bacterium
GCTTCGTTCCTGCCTCCGCCGGTCCGCCGGGAGCGCACTTCGGCTAGCTCCCGTCGGGTCGGCATGCGGCTGCGGGCGTCGCTTCGCTGCGCGTTCGGCCTGGCTCTAGCCTTAACCGGTGCATCGTCCGTCGATCTCGCGCACCCCGCTGGTGTTCCTCGCCGTGTTCGCCGTTGCCGCCGGGCTGCTCACGCGCGCATCGGTGCTGGCGGTGCTCCTGGCCTCGATGGCCGTGTTCGTCGTGTTCAAGGTGGGCTTCACGATGCTGGGAGGCCTCGCTCAGCCCGTGCCCGAGCCGCCGCCGGCTGGCGAGCTCCGCAAGGTGAAGATCATGTACCGCTGCAGCATCTGTGGCACGGAGGTGCGCATGACCGTCGCCAACGACGAGATGCCCGATCCTCCCCGCCACTGCCAGGACGAGATGGACCTCGTGGCCCCTGTTGACGACCTCTGAGGTTGTCCACAGGGTGTGCACAAACCTGGGGAGGGTCACACAGATGTAACTTGGCGGCCACCTGCGGGCCACCTCGGGGGTGGGGACGAACCGGTCGCTATCGGTACTGCGTGGCGGTCATGATCCCGCCGAGGATCGACCCCAGGCCCACCAGCAGGTAGCTGTTCTTCGTGCCACCGGGGAGCACGCCCAAGTAGTTGAGGAAGATCACCGCGAGGCCGAGACCGAGCAGGGCGAACATGAGGATCGGCACCCACCGCGGGCTGACCTTGTAGGACTGCGGGATCGGCGGCGTGTAGCGGCTGGACGGCTCGGGGCGGTCGGCCCGCTGATGCCCGCCCTTGGGGGTGACGCGTCCGCCTTGCACCTTGCGCTTCGGAGGCTTGGTGGCCATGCGGCGCGACACTACCCGCGGCGGCGAGCAGACTGATCTCGTGGCCCTCGATCCGAACGTGACCAGCGAGACGCTGGCCGCCATCGACATCGGCACGAACTCGGTGCACGGCGTGGTTGCACGGATGACCGCCAGCGAGGGCGGGCCCCGCATCGAGATCCTCGAGCGCCAGAAGGACGTCGTGCGCCTCGGGTCGAGCGGCGGCGACCTCCGCGAGCTCTCGGTCGAGGCGATCGACCGCACCGTTGCCGCGCTGGACCGGTTCCGACGGGTGGCCGAGGTCCACGATGCGCCGATCACGGCCGTGGCCACCTCGGCGGTGCGCGAGGCCGAGAACCGCGAGGTGCTGCTCGATCGGGCGTGGAGCGAGGCTGGCGTCCACATCGACGTGGTGTCTGGCGTGGAGGAGGCCCGCCTCATCCACCTCGGTGTGCTGCAGGCCGTGCCCGTGTTCGACCAGCGCTTGCTGCTGTGCGACATCGGGGGTGGGAGCACCGAGCTGCTCGTGGGACTGCGGGGCGAGGTCCTCGCCTCGCGGTCGCTCAAGCTGGGCGCCATCCGCCTCACCCGCCGGTTCTTCGACGGCACCCTCCTGCACCCGGGCGCTGTCGACGCCTGCCGGCGTCACATCCGCTCGACCGTCGCTCCGTTCGCCCGGGAGATCCGGGCGCTGGGGGTGGAGGTGATGGTGGGCTCCTCCGGCACGATCGCGGCTCTGGCCGAGATGGCGGCGCTGCGCACCACCGGCGCGCGGCCCCGCGCCATCAGCAACCTCGTGCTGCACCGCGACGGCCTCGACGCCGTGGTGGCCGAGCTCCTGGCCGCGCCCGACACGGAGGCGCGCGCCAGGCTGCCAGGCCTCGACGCGGGGCGGGCCGACATCATCCTCGCAGGAGCGCTCATCCTCGAGCAGGTGGTGCACGAGCTGGACATCGCCGAGGTGGTGATCTCCGACTACGCGCTGCGGGAGGGCGTGCTGCTCGACTCGTGGCGGCGACGCCACGGTGGCTCGCTCCACCACCTCTCGGACCTCCGGCGACGCAGTGTTGTCGACCTCACCCAGGCCATGGACGAGGATCCCCGCCACGCTGAGCAGGTCGCCCGCCTCGGCCTCGCGCTCTTCGACGCCACCCGATCGCGCCACGGGCTCGGCGACGACGCCCGCGAGCTCCTCGAAGCCGCTGCCCTGCTGTGCAACGTCGGCATGTTCCTGTCACACGCGCAGCACCACAAGCACAGCTACTACGTCATCCGGAGCTCTGATCGGCTCAGTGGCTTCACCGAGCACGAGGTCGAGCTCATCGCGCTGGTGGCGCGCTACCACCGCAAGTCTGAGCCCAAGCGCAAGCACCGTGAGTTCGCGGCACTCGACGAGCACGACCAGCAGCTCGTCCGCTGCCTCGCCGGGCTGCTCCGCGTGGCCATCGGCCTCGATCGCAACCACGCGGCGCGGGTCGCCGGCGTCGTGGTGGACGATGCCGACGACCGGCTGGTGGTGCAGGCGGAGCCAGCGGGTGCTGACGACATCAGCCTCGAGCTCTACGCGGCGACCGCGGGCAAGGAGCTCCTGGAGGCTGCCCTCGAGGTGCCGATCGAGATCCGGTAGGGCCCGCTCAGATCGACACGACGAGGACGGCGTCGCTGGCCACCGCATCGGCGAGGGCGTTGTCGGCAGCCATGTAGAGGCTGTCGGCGTCGCCGGCATGCTCAGGGTAGGCAGCCACCCCTACGGCGTAGCGCAGCGGCACGTCGGCACCGCCCGGCAGCCTGAACGAGGTGCCGATGGCGTCGATGGCTCCCTGCAGCAGCCCGGCCGCCTCGTCGGCAGTGGCGCCGGGCAGCACGATGGCCAGCTCGTCGCTCCGGGTGAGGCCGAGGGCCGCGTCGCGCGGGAGCAGCGTTCGGGCTCGGCGGACGAGCTCGCGGGCGACGTAGTTGGACCCCTCGCTGCCCACCGCCGTGGTGATCTCCGAGAGAGACCGCAGGCGCACCAGCACGAAGGCGGCGGGGCGGCCCGGCGCCGCCACGGTGAGCTCATCGAGCAGGCGGGCCTCGACGTAGCCGTGGCCGAGGAGGCCCGTCACGTCGTCGGCGGCGGCCGCTTCGCGCAGCTCGGCCGCGCTCGTGATGCGCTCCATGACGAGCTCGGCCAACGTGTTCACGTTGAAGGGCTTGGTGACGAAGGCGTCGATGCCCCCGGTGTTGGGCACCAGCTCCTGGGCGTCGGGGCGGGCGCTCACGATGATCACCGGCAGCAGGGCGTAGCGGGGGTCGGTGCGGAGCAGGCGGTAGGCCTCAGCACCGCTGAAGCCCCGCAGGTTGAGGTCGAGGAGGATGCAGTCGGGCTCTTGCGCATCGAGCGCTTCGAGGACCGCGAGTGGGGTGTCGGGGTCGATGTGGACGAGGTCGTAGCCCGAGGCCCGGAAGTAGGCCCGCAGGAAGTCGGCGATGTCGTGCTCGTCCTCGACCACCATCACGCGCTGCGTGGCGGCCAGGCGACGGGCCACCGAACCCAGGCGGTGATCTTCAGGCATCCGACTACCCTCCACCTCTTGTGACGACCCGTGTGCTCGTGATCGACAACTACGACAGCTTCGTCTACAACCTCGTTCAGTACCTCGGAGAGCTTGGCGCCGAACCGCTGGTCCACCGCAACGACGAGCTCACGTTGGAGCAGATCATCGCACTCGACCCCGACGCAGTGCTGATCTCACCAGGTCCGGGCACCCCCGACGATGCCGGCGTGTCGAACGAGGTGATCCGAACCTTCGCTGGCAAGGTACCCGTGCTGGGGGTGTGCCTCGGCCATCAGTGCATCGGGCAGGTCTACGGCGGCGACGTGGTGCGGGCCCCCCGGGTGATGCACGGCAAGACGTCGCTGATCCGCCATCACGGCACCGGGGTGTTCGCGGGGCTGCCGAACCCGCTCGAGGCCACCCGCTACCACAGCCTCGTGGTCGATCGCGCGTCGGTGCCCGAGGTGCTCGAGATCACGGCCGAGACCGACGACGGCATCGTGATGGGTCTGCGCCACAAGGAGCTGGGTGTGGAGGGCGTGCAGTTCCATCCCGAGTCGATCCTCACCGTCGGGGGTCACGACCTGCTGCGCAACTTCCTCGGTCTGCAGGAGCGCACGTAGATCCGGGGTCAGGGCGGTGGGGTCACCAGGTGGCCGACCACGATCGTGACCGTGCTGCCCTTTTCGGCGCTGGAGTTGCCCGCCGGGTCCTGCGAGATGACCCTGCCGTCCTGGGCTGGGTCGGTGGTCTCCTGCGGGGTGACCTGGGCGGTGAAGCCCTTCGACTGCAGGGTGTTGACGGCGTTGGCCTCGGTGAGGCCAACGACGGAGGGAACCGTGGCGTTCGGCGGGCCGCTCGACACGACCACCGTGATCTCAGCACCCTTGGGCTGGGGCGTGCCGGCGGCCGGGTCGGTGCGGATGACCTTGTCCTTCGGGACCGTGGTGGAGGCCTCGGAGGTGGAGGCGGCCGTGAAGCCGTTCTGACCCAGGAGGTTCGAGGCCTCGGCCAGGCTGCGGCCCGACACGTTGGGAACGGGGCGCTCCTCGGGGCCGCTCGACACCTGGAGGACCACCTCCGAGCCCTTGGCCGCGTCCTGGTTGGGGCCGGGTGTCTGGTCGACCACCTCGCCCACCGGTGCCTGCTCATCCGGGATGGGCTCCTCGCGCACCGTGAAGCCCAGCCCGGCTAGCAGACGCCGGGCGTCATCGATCTGTGAGCCGCGCACGTCGGGCACGGGGATCGCCTCGGCACCGGCGCTCACCTTCAGGCTCACCGTGGAGCCCTTGTCGACCTTCTGGCCTCGCACGGGGTCCTGGTCGAACACGTTGCCGGCGGTCTGGTCCTCGTTCGACTCGGAGGTGGTCTCCACCTTGAACCCGAGCCCCTCGAGGGTGGCCGTGGCCTGCTCCACGGGCTGACCGAGCACGTTGGGCACCTCGACCGGCGCGGCCGACGGAGCGTTGTCGCCGCCCACACCGAGGGCACGGGCTAGCAGGAACAGCACGCCGGCGAGGAGGGCGAGGAGCAGGACCAGCGCCACGAGGAAGGCACCGGAGCGCCTGGGCTCGTCGTCGTCCTCGTCGTCGTAATGGTCGGCGTAGGCGTCGGACAAGGTGGTGGTGGTGGCCACCGCCGCGGTGGCCGGGAAGACACCGGTGGCGCCCGGGTCGTTGGGCGCAGCCATGACCGGCTCGGCCAGGATGCCGCTGCCTTCGCGGAAGCGACGCAGGTCGGCGCGGAGGTCCTCAGCGGAGGGGTAGCGATTGGCCGGGTTCTTGGCCAGGCACTTGAGGATGATCGCCTCGATGGCCACCGGCAGCCCCGGGTCGTGCTGGCGGGGCGGCACCGGGGGCTCGTGTACGTGCTTGTAGGCGATGCCGACGGGGGAGTCGCCCGAGAAGGGGGGCCGGCCGACGACGAGCTCGTAGAGCACGCAGCCGAGGGAGTAGATGTCAGAGCGTGGGTCGACAGCGTCGCCACGGGCCTGCTCAGGCGAGAAGTAGGCGGCGGTGCCCATCACCGTGCCGACCTGGGTGAGGTTGTCCTCGGAGCTCGACGTGATGGCCCGGGCGATGCCGAAGTCGGCGACCTTGACGGTGCCGGCGGCGGTGACGATGACGTTGCCAGGCTTCACGTCTCGGTGGACCACGCCATTGCGGTGAGCGAAGCCGAGCGCGGCCGCGACGTCGGCCCCGACGTCGGCCACGCGATCGGGATGCAGCGGCCCCTCGTCGCGCAGGATCTCCGAGAGCGTGCGGCCATCGATGTACTCCATGACGATGAAGTACGTGTTGTCGGACTCGCCCCAGTCGTAGACGCCGACGATGTTGGGGTGGTTGAGGTTGGCGGCGGCCGTGGCCTCGCGCCGGAAGCGCTCCACGAACGACGGGTCGGTGGCGAACTCCGGGAACAGCACCTTCACGGCGACGGGACGGTCGAGGAGCTGGTCGCGAGCGAGGAACACCTCGGCCATGCCCCCTCGCCCGAGGCGGCGGTGGAGCTCGTAGCGACCGTTGAAGACGGTGGTACCGGGGTCGGACATGTGACGGGAAGCCTAGAAGGCCTCGGGCTCCTTCAGGGTGAGGGGGTGGTGAGGTAGGCCTGCATGACGGCCTGCGCGATCGGGGCCGCCACCCGGCCGCCGGTCTGCTCGCTGGCACCTTCCTGGCCCTGCACGAGCACGGCCACAGCGATCGTGGGGAGCTCCCCGGGTGGGCCGCCGAACCCGATGATCCACGCATGCGATCGAGGGGGGCTGGTGCCCAGCTGGGCGGTGCCCGTCTTGCCGCCGACCACGAAGCCGGCCACCTTCAGCCGGTTGGCCGTGCCGCGTTCGACCACACCGAGCATGGCGTCGCGCATGAGCGCGGCGGTGCCGCGATCCATGGCCGTGGTCCACACCTCCGGGTGGTAGGTATGCACGATGTTGCCGTCGGTGTCGCGCACGTCGTGCAGCACGTGTGGCGTCATCACCTGACCGTCGTTGGCGACGGCCGAGGCCACCAGCGCCATCTGCAGTGGCGTGGCGGCCACGTCGTTCTGACCGATGGACGACTGGGCGAGCGCCGGAACGTTGCGCTTGAAGTCGGTGGGGAAGTTCGACCGAGCTGGTCGGGTGAGGTCGATGGGCACGTCCTGGTTGAACCCGAACCGCTCAGCGGTGGCCACCATCGCGTCGGCGCCCGTGTCGACGCCCATCTGGGCGAACGCCGAGTTGCACGACACTCGCAGCACCTCGAACAAGGTGCCGCCGCACGACGACCCGCCGAAGTTCTGCAACGGCCGGGTGGTGCCCGGCGGGGTGTAGGAGCTCTGCACCGGGTACGAGGGCTGGTCGGCCGTGATGGCCCCGCTGGTGAGGGCGGCCGTGGCCGTGACCACCTTGAAGGTCGAGCCCGGGAAGAACCGGTCCTGGTAGGCCCGAGACAGCCGAGGCTTGTCGGGGGAGGTGTCGAGGAGCGTGGCGACGTCGGCGGCCGCCTTCGTGTCGTGGTTGGCCAGGAGGTTCGGGTCGTAGGTGGGGTACGACACCATGGCGAGGATCTCGCCGGTGCGGGGGTTCAGGGCGACGACCGAGCCCTCGCGCTGGCCGAGCTGCTGCGCCGCGATGCGCTGGAGGTCGGCTCGCAGGGTGAGGTTCAGGTCGCCCGTGCGCTGCTTGTCGACGAAGAGGTCGCGCAGGTCCTGGAACGACAGGTCGAGGGTGCGGCCGGCTAGCTCGTCGTTGTAGGTCTTCTCCACGCCGCTGCTGCCGAGGGTGAAGCTGTAGTAGCCGGTGACGGCGGAGAAGAGCGGCCCTTCGGGGTACTGGCGTTGCAGCGCGAAGCGGTCCTTCGAGGGCACCGATTGGGCGATCACGACGCCATCGGCCGTGGTGACGGTGCCTCTCGGCTGAGAGAAGTCGCGCAGGATCTCGCGCGTGTTGTTCGGGTTGTCGTTCAGCGCGGCGGCCTGGAAGACGGTGAGGCGGTTCAGCTGCACGAAGAGGATCGCGAAGCACACCATGAGGGCCACGCCGAGCAGGCGGATCTGGCGGGTCATCGAGCGCGGTCCACTTCCCGATGCTCGGTGTCGTCCGAGATGCGCAGCAGGAGCGCGATGAGGATGTAGTTGGCGATGAGCGACGATCCTCCGTAGGACACGAAGGGCAGCGTGACACCGGTGAGGGGCAGCACGCGCGTGACCCCCGCCATGATGATGAACGACTGCACGCCGATCAGAACGGTCAGACCGGTGGCCAGCAAGCGCTCGAAGGGCACCTCGGTGCGCAAGGCGATCCGGAGCCCGGCGCCGATGATCAGGAGGTAGGCGACGAGCACGCCCGTGGCTCCGACCAGGCCGAGCTCCTCACCGATGGCCGCAAAGATGAAGTCGGTCTCGGCGTACGGGATGCGGGTGGGCGACCCGAGGTTGATGCCGGTGCCTGTGACGCCGCCGGCGGAGAACGCGAAGGACGATTCGACGATCTGGAACCCGCTGTCCTTCGGGTCCTTCCACGGATCGAGCCACACGTCGACCCGCTCATGCACGTGGGTGAACTGGGCGTTGGCGAACAGCGATCCGGCGCCGAAGAGCAGGAGGCCCACGACGAGGTAGGTGGCACGCTCTGTCGACACCCAGAGCAGCGCCACGAAGAGGGCGAAGAACAGCATCGATGAGCCGAGGTCCTTCTCGGACACCATGACCACGAGGGATACGCCCCATGCGAGGAGCACGGGCCCGAGGTGCTTCAGGTCGGGGAGGTGCAGCGGGCCGACGCGATGACGGCTCACGGCGAGGAGCTCGCGCTTCTCCACCAGGTAGGACGCGAAGAACAGGGCGAGGAGGATCTTGGCGAACTCGCCGGGCTGGAAGCTGATGGGGCCGATCCCCACCCAGATCTTGGCGCCGTTGATCGTCTTGCCGATGCCGGGCACCAACGGCAGCAGGAGCAGGACGATGCCGCCCATGCCGATCGTCCAGCGGTAGCGCTCGAGATCGCGGACGCGCCGTACGACGAGCAACGTGGCGACGAAGGCGATGATGCCCACGGCGATCCAACCCGACTGCAGCCCGGCGAGGCCCTGTGGCTTGGCCTTGGCTTCGTCGATGCGGACGATGAACACGTAACCGATGCCGTTGAGGAGCCCGGCGATGGGCACGATCGTGCCGTCGGCGTTGGGGGCCAAGCGGCGGATGGCGACGTGGGCGACGAGCTGCAGGCCCAGCACGATCCCGAGAAAGGGCACGATGTTGGCGGGGATCGTCGAATCGCGGGCGAGGCTGGCCAACAGGTAGGCGCCAACGGTCACCAGTGTGCCGAGCACGATGAGGCCGAGCTCTGTGTTGCGTCGGACGGTGCGCAGCATCCTCAGTTGGCCGCAACGGTGGTGGGGGGCGGGGCCACCGTGGTGGGCGGCACAGTGGTGATGGTCGGTGGAGGGGTGCTGTCGATGATGTCTCGCTCGATGTTCGAGACGTAGAGCTCAGCGTCGGCCAGCGAGGAGTGCTGGTGGCCGGCCTCGAGGGCGGCGAGGTAGCGGGCCGGCACCTCGGTGCGGTTGATGGCCGTGTCCTGTTCGAGGGTGGGCTCGATCCAGAGCAGCCCGCCCGGGCGACCCTTGAAGATCGCCACATCGCCGCCGTCGAAGCCGACGTAGTAGGTGCTCGTGCCATACCACTGGATCGTGGCGAACGCCCCGCCGACGACGGCGGCGATCAGGAGGGCGAAGAGCAGCACGCGCCAGGTGAGTCGGCTGCGATGGGCCCGCTCGGCTTTGCGGCTCGCGCGTTGCGCCCGTCGCCCGACCTTCTCGCTGTCGGTGCGCGGGCCGCTCGGCGCCGTGGCGCCGATCGCAGTGCTGAAGCCCGCGATGTCGGCGGACCCGGCGGACGAGCCGCGGGCCTCGCCGGCCAGCGCCCGGGAGGCCTTGGCGGCCACGCCGGCGTCGTCGACCACGTCGACCACGATCACGGTGATGTTGTCGCGGCCGCCGCCCTCGTTGGCGAGGCGAACCAGCTCGTTGGCGGCGTCGGAGGGGTCGTCGAGCCGACGCAGCACGGCGGAGATCTGGTCGTCGGTCACCTCGTTGAAGAGACCGTCGGAGCACAGGAGGTAGCGGTCGCCCCGAACGGGGTCGACCGGCCAGAGGTCGGGCGTGACCTCGGGGTAGACGCCGAGGACGCGGGTGATGATGTTGCGCTGCGGGTGGGCCTCGGCTTCGAGCGCGGTGATCTGCCCGTCGCGCACGAGCTCAGCCACCACGGAGTGGTCGTCGGTGAGCTGGGTGAGGCCTCCGTCGCGGAAGAGGTACGCCCGGCTGTCGCCGACGTTCACCACGATGAGGTGCTGGGTCGGCTCGACGCCGTCATCGTGACCGTCCGGGTCACGCTCCTCGGGCACGACCGCGACCGCGACGGCGGTGGTGCCCATGCCACGGAGCTTGGGGTCGTCGGCGGCATCGTGGATGCGCTGGTTGGCCTCGGCGATGACGTCGGTGAGGGACTGGATGCTGGGCTCCCGGTAGCCGCCCTCGATGGCCTCGACGGCCATGCGCGATGCCACCTCGCCGCCCTGCGCTCCGCCCATCCCGTCGGCCACGACGTAGATGCCGAGGTCCGGCAGCATGACGAAGCTGTCCTGGTTGGCGGCCCGCAGGCGACCGGTGTCGGTGGCGGCCCCCGCGCGGAGGACCAGCCGGCCGGTGTTCGCCGTCATCGTTCGAGCTCCAGGATCGTGTTGCCGATCTGGAGCTGATCGCCCCGCTGGATCACCATCGGGCCGGTGACCTTCGTGCGGTTGAGGTAGGTGCCGTTGGTGGAACCGATGTCCTCGACGAAGACCTTTCCGTCGCGCTGGAACACACGGGCGTGGAGCTGCGAGGCATAGGTGTCGTCGATGGTCACCTGGCAGCCGGCGGCGCGACCGATCGTGATCTCCTCACCCAGCTCATAGGTGCGGCCCCGCAGCTCGGCCGGGGCCACCAGGCGCAGCACCGGCGGCCCGTGCTTGCGGCCGGGCGCCCGCTTGGGGGAGCGGTCGCGCTTCTGGCGGGGGGCAGCCTCGGGAGCCTTGAGCGGGTTGACCTCGGCCCACACCGCTCGAAGGACGCGCAGGAAGAAGAGATAGAGCAGCAATAGCAGGAAGATCTTGAGGAGGTTGAGGAGCTGGTCGGGCACGGAATCCTCAGGTCAGGGGAGCGTCGATCACTGATACCCAGATCATGAGGCTTCGAAGCGCATCCGGGTGTTCCCGAAGCTGAGCTCGTCGCCGTCGGTCAGGGCCTGCGAGTCGATCCGCACGCCGTTGATGCGCGATCCGTTGGTGGATCCGAGGTCGACCACGACGTAGCGATCGCCTTGCGGACGGATCTCGGCGTGGTTTCGGCTGACGTTGGGGTCGGCCAGCACGAGGTTGGAATCCGGGTGGCGGCCGATCGTGATGATCGACTCGGTCAGGCTGAAGCGGTCACCGCTGGGCAGCACGATCGACCCGGCTCCCGAGCCGCCGGCGCCCTCGACCATGCGCCCGGTGATCTGAAAGGCCCCGGTGTGGAGCTTGTCGTCCTCCTCGAGGAGCACTTCGACCGGCCCCATGAACGAGTAGCCCTCATCGCGGGCATGCTCCCGAGCGGCGTCGGCCAGCTCGCGGGTGAGGCTCTCGTGCACGCCCTCGAACTGCTCGAGGTCGCTGGCGGAGAGCCCCACCGTGAAGGTGTTCGGCACGACGGTGCCGCCGCGCACCCCTACAGAGCGGTTGTCGTCCATCTCCCGCACGAGGCGGCGACCCAGCTCGATGGGACGCAGCCCGCTCTTGAAGGCGCGGGCAAAGGCGCCTTCCACAAGGCGCTCGAGCCGTCGTTCGAAGCCACGGATTCCCACGAGGGGTGAGGCTACCCACCCAAGCCCCTGGTACTCCTGCGACGAGGGGCTTGGGGTGCGACGGGCGGGCGGCGCTACCATCCCTGTCTCCACTCGGGCGAGTGGCGGAATAGGCAGACGCGCTGGCTTCAGGTGCCAGTGTCCGAGAGGACGTGGGGGTTCAAGTCCCCCCTCGCCCACCACTCCCGGGGCAGATGCCCCTGGAAAGTGTCCGAGTAGCCGCTTTGCGGTTCGGGGCTGAACCGCGTCCGGTGGAGAGGCCGACCGCTCCGGCCGAGGCCGTCAAGCGGTTGACGGCGAAATCGAGTTGGTCGACGCCCCGGCGCGGGCGCCGCTCAACAGTGTGGTTTTCCTCCAGAGCTAGGCGTCTTCGCTGCCCTTCCCCGGAGAGGACGAGCAGGCGTTCCACTTCGACGCCTCGCCTGACGATGTGGACTATTGGACCCAGGCCAACGTCCCGGTCGTCGTCGTCGGCAGTCATCCGGCCTCCGGCGAAGCCTGGTGGGCCCCTGTCTCACGTGCCGAGCCTCTCGGCGAGCGCCGAACGCGGCGAATTGCGTTCGACAAGGCCAGGGATCGTCTGAGCCCCGAGAGCGCCATCGCCCACTCGATCTCGATGGCCCTGACTCCCCGGGGCACTCTGGAATCCCCGCCGCCCGTCGTTGAGCGCCTCGTGTCGAACCCGTTGGCCGTGGATCGGCTCGCCGAGGTGGTCTGGGTGGTGCCAACGTGGCTACGCAAGCCAAAGACGCGAATCGCGGCTGGTGACCTCGATGGTGGTGTCGGTGGGCTCGTAGACGACGACCTCCGTCGCCGTCGGACGGACGAGCGGCTGTTCGTCGACGACACTGGCGTTGAACTGCGCGCGACCGCCTCACGCTCCCGGCTCGAGATCAAGTCGCGGAGATCGCACGGAGCCTCGATCTGGACGACGAGCTCGGACAGGGCCGCCCCGGTCGGCGATTCGTCACGAACGTCCAGCCGTACGTTCGTCGAGGGTCGTGGACGGTTGGGGAAGTCCGGCTTCCCACGGACAACCTGCCCACTTCCGAACTGCTACACCTGCGCCGTGACGACGTCTGAGTGGACCGAGGCGGAGTACGCGAAGGCATTCAGCCCGAACATCAGGCGCTCGGCCTGGCTGCTGGTGAAGAGCGTCGTCCGGCACCCGGTGCTCTTCGCTCGCACCTTCCGTCGTCACCCCGACCTGGCGGACCGGTTCGAGGAGTTCGCGCCGCGGGTGTCGTTCGGACGCAGTGATCATCCGCTGGACGACCTCGGGCCGATGGAGGGCGTGTTCACCGCGATCCCGAACCTGATCCTGCGGACCTCGCAGTCGGTCCTCGAGGTCGAGCTGATCGAGCGCCGAGACAATCGGTTCCGGTTCCGGGCCAGGGCGTTCGACCTGTTCGGCCTCATCCGCTTCGACAAGTTCTACAAGCACGTGTACGACGTCAGCGGCAAGAAGCCCTCGGCCACATTGCACCTGCGCATCGACGTGCTCCGCTCAGACGTGTTCCGCGTCCGGCTCCAGCACGACGGCGAGTTCGCCGAATCGATGACACCGATGGTGTGCAGCGACGTCACCGACGACAACTGCGACGTCGAGCTGGTCGAGGACGGCGACTGCTACCGCCTCCGAACCTCGAAGCTCCAGCTCGTCATCCACAAGACCGACTTCCGCGTCGAGCTGTTCGACGCCGAGGGCAGGAAGCTCACCAGCCTCGGGGGAAAGACCGATAACCACTTCGGCATCGCGCTCGACTCGTTCCCGATCGGCTTCGTGCGCGACAGGCGGTACCCGAACCGGTACGCGGTGAACGCCTTCGACCTCGCCCACGACGAGGCGATCTACGGCCTTGGCGAGCACTTCGGGCCGATGAACAAGGTCGGGGAGACGCTGCGGCTGTGGGTGCACGAGGGCGTCGGCAACTCGACCGGCCGGATCTACAAGGCCGTCCCCTTCTACGTCAGCACGCGCGGCTACGGGGTCTTCTACAACCACACGAACCCCATGACGTTCTGGGTCGGCTCGAGAGAGACGTCGAAGGTTCAGGTGGCGGTGGAGGACGAGAAGCTGGACTTCTACGTCTTCGCTGGCGACATCAAGGAGGTGCTCGGTCACTACACGGCGCTGACGGGCCGGTCGCCGGTTCCGCCGACGTACTCGTTCGGCACCTGGATCTCCCGGATGTCGTATCGCTCGCAACAGGAGATCCTCGACGTGGCGGCGCGACTGCGAGCGGGTGGGTTCCCAGCTGACGTGATCCACATGGACGTGAGCTGGTTCGCTGAGGACTGGAAGTGTGACTGGCAGTTCGACCGCTCCCGCTTCCCCGACCCCGAGTCGATGTGTCGTCGGCTCCACGACGACGGCTTCCGGTTCTCGCTCTGGCAGCAGCCGTACGTCCTCCGGGGAACGCCGCAGTGGGACGAGGCCCGTGCGCGTGGCTTCGTCGCCGAGACCAGCGTCCCGTTCGAGTTCTGCGGACAGTTCGACGCGGCGCCGATCGACTTCACGAACCCCGACGCCGCGGCTTGGTACAAGGACCGACTGATCCGCCCCCTCCTGGAGGCGGGGGTCGATGTCATCAAGACCGACTTCGGCGAGGGCATCCAGCCGTCCATGCGGTTCCGCGAGGGCACCGGTCACGCCATCCACAACGTCTACCCGCTGCTCTACAACCAGGCGGCCTACGAGGTGACCCGCGACGTCCACGGCATCGAGAACGCCATGGTGTGGGGACGCAGCGCGTACGCCGGCTCGCAGCGCTACCCGGTCCAGTGGAGCGGCGACAATGCCGCCACGTACGGGTCCATGCAGGCGTCTCTGCGAGGCGGGCTGAGCTACGGCCTGTCGGGGTTCACGTTCTGGAGCCAGGACACCGGCGGGTTCGTGGGCGAACCGACCGACGAGCTGATGGTGCGCTGGACCCAGCTCTCGGTGTTCCAGTCGCACCTCCGCTATCACGGGTGCTACCCGTTCCGGGAGCCCTGGCTCTTCTCCGAAGACGCGCAGCGCATCATCCGGGACTTCCTCGAGCTCCGCTACCGACTCGTCCCCCATCTCGTCAGCGAGTCGATCCAGAGCGCGGCAGCGGGTCTACCTCTCCTGCGTCCGCTGGTGGTCGAGCACCAGGACGACCGAACGGTGCACGACATCGACGACCAGTTCCTGTGCGGCCGCGACATCCTGGTCGCGCCGGTCATGCGGGAGGAGTCCACCCGGACCCACTACCTGCCCGAGGGGATCTGGTACGACTTTTTCACGCACCATGCAGAGAGCGGTCTGCGCTGGATCACTCAGGACTGCAGCCTCGACCGGATCCCCGTCTGGTTGCGGGGTGGCGCCGTCATCCCGTTCGGACCGGTCGTCCAGAGCACCAGCGAGCTCACGGCCGAGACACCGCTGGAGTTCGTCGTCCTGCTCGACCAGGAAGGGCGCGCCAGCCGCACCTTCCATCTCGACCGGTCACGCGCGTACGCCATCACCGCAGATACCGACGAGGGGAAGGTGTCGGTCCGTCTCCCGAACGATCTCCCCGTCGCGCGCGTCCGGGTGATCGGGGCCGCCGGCGAGGTCGCGAGCGACGATGTGGTCCTCGAACGTCTCCACACGACAGGATGATGAGGATGAGCGAGATCGAGGACGTGCAGGGACTGGAGTCGGTGGTCGGGGCCCGGCCGAGGGCGATGATGATGAAGTCGATCGATCGCCTCGACGACCATTGCCGGGCCGTGATCGACCGATCGACGGCCGCCGTCATCACCTACCGCGACGAGAGCGGGCTTCGAGCGCGACTCGTCGGTGGTGCGCCGGGATTCGCCTGGGACTCGCCGACGTCGCTGGCCATCGACGCCCCCGACGAAGCCGTCGTCGGCACTCCCGTCGGCGCCTGCTTCCTGACGCCGGGGTGGCGCGAGACGCTGCGGGTCAACGGCACGTTCTCGTCGAGCTTCGACGTGTCCGAGGCGCTCGTCCACTGCGGCAAGGCGGTGATCCGATCGAAGCTGTGGGACGGGCCGGCCGAGACTGCGACACAGGCGGCCTCGACGACCGAGGCCTTACTCGACAACGCCGCCAGATCGTTCCTCGCTGACGCACCGTTCCTGATCATCGGCTCCTGCGACGCCGCCGGGAACGCTGACGCCAGCCCCAAAGGCGACCCCGGCGGCTTCGTTCACATCATCGACGACGCCACGATCGCGATCCCCGATCGCAAGGGCAACAAGCGCACCGACACGCTCCACAACGTGCTCGACGACCCGGCGGTGGCCATCCTCGCCCTCTCCCCAGGCGACGATCGGACTCTCGAACTGGGCGGTCTGGCCCGCATCTCGACCGAGCCAGCGCTGCTGGCCACCATGGCCATGCAAGGCAAGCCACCGAACGTCGCGATCATCGTCGAGCTCGACCGGGTGCAGCTCGATGCGTCCGAAGGACTCAGCGCCGCCGACCTTTGGAACGCCGACCATCACATCGCCCACAACGACCTGCCGGTGGCGACGCGCATCTGGACCGACCACGTGGAGTCGAACAAGACCAGGGGCCTGACGGCCGGGGCAATCAAGCTCGCGGCCCGAGCGGCCAAGATCGGCGACACGAGCGCCGCCGCCAAGGCCGCTCTGAGGCGCGACTACGAGAAGAACCTGTACTGACTCACCCATCACCTACCGCCGGCTCCGAGACACTGGAGGGCGGTCGCAGACGAGCAGTGATCAGCTACGAGACGAGCGAGCCGGCGGGGCTACCGTGGCCGCCCATGTGCCCCATCGGGTCCGATTCGGGTCGACGCCGTTGACCGAGCGGCACGGGCTGACCCGACGCTCGTTCGTCGGCGGTGTCACGGCGACCGCCGGCGTGGTCGCCACTCGCTCACCCGCGGCGTGGGCCGCGATCGCTCCGGCTGACCGACCGGTCGTGATCGTCGGGGCAGGGTTGGCCGGGATGACCCTCGCCCTCGACCTCGTCGAGGCGGGTCGCGAGGTCGTCGTGCTCGAAGCTCGAGACCGGGTGGGCGGTCGAGTCCTGACGCACCACTTCGACGACACGTTGCACGCCGAGCTCGGCGGGGAGTCGATCGACGACAACCATCACGATCTGCTGGCCCTCCTCGATCGATTCGGGCTCCCCACCGAGAACCGCCCGCTCCAGAAGCCCTACGACTCCACGGTGTACTACGAGGGCACCAGGGAGCCGATCGCCACGTTCCTGCTCCGCAACGGCGGCCAGACGGCCACCGACTACCTGGGATTCTTCGATTCCCTCGACACCGCATCGGCGGGAGTCGATCCCGTCCACCCAGAGCTCGCCGCCAATGCCGCAGCGCTCGACGCCACGAGCCTTGACGGCTTCATGTCCGGTCTCGCGCTCGTACCCGAGGCGGAGTTCCTCGTACGCCTCGAGTACCGCGGGGCGTACAACGCGGAGGCGGCCGACCTCTCGATGCTGTTCATCGCGCAGCAGAACAACGGTGAGTCGCCCGGCGAGCTCGGGGTCGAGTCGATGCGCGTGCACGGGGGCAACAGCCGTCTCACCGCCGCGATGGCCAATGCCCTAGGGCCCAGGATCCGACTCTCCTCGCCAGTAGACAGGATCAGCGTCGGCGCCGACGGCGTGAGCGTGCGCTCGGGACCGACGGTCGTCGAGGGATCGCACGTGGTGCTGGCGGCACCGCTCATGGCCCTGCGCGGGGTGACGTTCGACCCTCCCCTCCCCACTGCCGCCCAGGAGCTGATCCGTGGCCTCGATCTTGGCCCAGCGGCGAAGGTGGTGAACGAGTACAGCGCTCGCTTCTGGACCCCCCTGAGCCCCTCGGGGTTCACCCTGACCGACCTGCCCTTCCACATCGCATGGGCGGCTACCGACAGCTATGCATCGACAGGCGGCCTCCTGGCGCAGTTCATCACCGGCGACGGAGCGGTCACGGCGGCCACCCTCGACGACGGCCCTCGAGTCGCGGCCTTCGGTGCGCAGCTCGACGAGGTGTATCCCGAGGGCGCCTTGCTGCGCACGGGACGGAGCGCCACCAAGGCCTGGGCCCGTGAGGCGCACACGGGCGGTGGCTACGCCATCTTCCGGCCGGGCCAGATGGTGCCGTTCTGGCCCGTGCTCCGCGAGGGCGTCGGACGGCTGCGTTTCGCCGGCGAGCACACGGAGGTGCTCATCGGGTACATGGAGAGCGCCATCCGAAGTGGACATCGCGTGGCCCAGGACATCCTCGCTGACGAGCACCCAAGCAGCGGCCCGCCCCTGTCCACATCAGCAGCGGCGACCACCCTCCCCGGGCGCGAGGCAGGCCTGCCGGTCACCGGCGGGAGCAACCGCCACGCAGGCGCCGGCGCGATCGCCGCTGCGCTCGCCCTCTACGCCGCCCGGGCGGCTCGCCGCACCCATCGCTGAACGCTCGCGAGCGTCGGCTGGCGGCTCGGACGGGCTTCACGAGCTCCTCGGTGCTGCGGAAGGCGAGGCCGGCCACCGCCTTGTGCACCCAGCGCACGATCCCCTGGGCGTCGATGACGCGAGTGCCCCCCCTCGCCCACCACATCTGGGGTAACCACCCCACACGCGGGTGA
>JBKJSO010000259.1:0-2627 GCA_046595835.1 Acidimicrobiales bacterium
GTGTCATCGACGTAGGCGCGGAAGTCGGCGAGCGTGGCGGGCTGGTCGGCGCGCGGCACGCCGAACACCTCCGCCACCTTCGTCATCTCCTGGTAGTAGGTCTCCTCGTCGTCGGCCGAGAGCGGCTCGACGAGCGTGGTGTAGCAGCGCAGGGCCGTGTCGCACAGCGTGGCGTGCACCCACATCAGGTTGAGCGGGTCGTTGGCCTCGTAGCCGTCGCCCCGCACGAACTCGTGGATCCACTGGATGCGCCGACCCACTCCCTGGGCCAGCTCCTCGCTGCCGAACACCACCGCGTAGGTCGCCTCGAGGGTGCCCTGGAGGCGCTTGAAGGGGTTGCCCTTGAAGTCGCTGTGCTCGTCCACGCCCTGCGCGACGGCCGGGTGGGCCAGCTGGAGCAGCAGGGCGCGCCCAGCGCCGAACATGATCGCCGGCTCGATGTTGACGCGGCGGATCACGCTCTCGCGCGGGAAGTGGTGCATCAGGGCCTGATGAGGATCTTGCAGTGCTCGTCGGGGTTGGTCAGCGCCTCGAACGCACCGGGCACGCCGTCCAGATCGACCTCGCCGGTGATCAGCGGCGTGACGTCGATCTCGCCCTCGGCGATCGACTGCAGCGTGGCCGCGAACTCCATGGGGTCGTAGCCGAGCACGAACTGGATGTTCAGCTCCTTGCTGATCCCGAAGAAGGGGCTGATGTGGTCGGGCTGCATGCATACGCCCACCACCACGATGCGACTGCCGTGGGGGGCCGAGCGCAGCGCGTCGTTGATGATGCCGGGTACACCGATGGCCTCGAACACGACGAGCGGTCGGCCCTTGCCGGCGCGCCCCCACGCCTCGAAGGCGCCTTCGACGGCCGGGTCGACCACCTCGTCGGCGCCCATCGTCCCGGCGAGGGCACGACGGGCAGGGGAGAAGTCCGATGCCACGATCGGCCCGACGCCCTTCAGTCGCAGGGCGGCGATGACCGCGAGGCCCACCGGGCCACAGCCGAGCACGAGCGCGCCCTCGCCCGCGGTGATGTTCGACTTGTTGACCGCGTGCAGCCCGACGGCCATCGGCTCAGTGAGGGCCGCGTGGTTGGCCGACAGGCCGTTGGGCACCTCGTGGAGCATCGGTGCCGAGAGCAGCATCCGCTCGCCGTACCCGCCGGCCACGTCGTTGCTGTACACGATGGCCTGCACGCCGGTCATCGAGAGCAGGATCGGGATCGAGGTCACCAGGGTGCCGGCCTTGGGAGCCACGGTGTCGGGACCCACGTCGAGCACCTCGGCGGCGAACTCATGACCCATGAACACGTCGCGGTCGAGGTCGATCGCCATGTTGCCCATGCCCATGTCGGGCATGCCCTCCACCTCGTCCGTGAGGGCCAGCATGTCGGCGCCGTGCTTGGCGAAGTGCAGGTCAGACCCGCAGATCCCGCAGGCCTTCACCTGCACGAGCACCTGGCCGAAGCCCGGCTCGGGCTCGGGCACGTCGTCGCGCACGTAGATCTGTCCGGACTTCAGTGCGGCTGCGCGCATGTCAGCGACCTCCCAGGTCGATGCTCTTGAGGAACGTGATGAGGGCGTCGTTCACGGCGCCCGGTGACTCCTGCTGCACCCAGTGGCCCGCGCCCTCGACGAGCACGTTGCCACGGTGATCCGTGACGATCTCGTCTTGGATGCCGATCGGCGTCATGAGCAGCACCGGGTCGAGCGTGCCCCCGATGAACAGTGACGGCGCGGTGACCTGGGCGCCGTCGAGCTGCGGGGTGATCTCCCAGTTGCGGTCG
The DNA here is from genome assembly GCA_046595835.1 of Acidimicrobiales bacterium. GTDB lineage: Bacteria > Actinomycetota > Acidimicrobiia > Acidimicrobiales > VFJN01 > VFJN01. The sequence goes on from JBKJSO010000259.1 coordinate 1,777, forward strand.
AGGTTGCGGTACCAGTTGACGCCACCCGTGAAGCCGGTGCGGGTGAACTCAGCCGTGTAGTGATCGAGCTCCTCCTGGGTGAGCCAGTCGGGCAGGCCCTGGGGCTCTGGGAGACGATCGACGAAGCCACGTCCGTCGGCCGCCGAGAAGCCCGCGTCGACCGCTTGGCCCTCGGGCACCGTGAGGCCGGCGAGCATGCGCCGCATCGTGGCGGCGGGATCGGCACCGAGGTCGGCATCGGCCACGCCGGGCTCTTGGAAGTAGAGCATGTAGAAGAAGCTGTCCGCGAAGACCATGCGCATCATCTCGAGCGGGGCCATCGGTCCTCGGGGCAGGAAGGGCACGCTCATGGCCACGACGCCGGCCACGCGCTCGGGGTGCAGCCGGGCGAGGCTGCCCACCACCATCGAACCCCAGTCATGCCCGACGAAGACGGCCCGCTCGTCGCCAAGATCGTCGAGGACCGCGATGAGGTCGTCGGTGAGGTGCACGATGTCGTAGTCGCTGATCTCTGCGGGCTGGCTCGATCGGCCGTAGCCGCGCATGTCGGGCGCGATCGCGTGGAAGCCGGCGTCGGCGAGGGCCGGGATCTGGTGGCGCCAGGAGTAGGAGAGCTCCGGGAAGCCGTGGGCGAAGATCACGGGCGGCCCCTCCCCGGCCTCGACGACGTGGAGGTTGACGCCGTTGACGGCGACCGTGCGCTCACGGGTGCTGGGGTGGGTGACGGGCATCGCCGGGGCAGGCTCCTGGTCAGGCGGTCAGTAGGCGGTGACGGGCCGGGCGGGGTGGGGCGGTCGGCGCGATCGGCGCGATCGGCGGGCGGGTGGTTCAGCGGGGGGCCAGCAACCGGC
>JBKJSO010000099.1:0-4026 GCA_046595835.1 Acidimicrobiales bacterium
ACGTCGCCCTTCGGGGTGACCCAGGCGGCGACCAGCGGCTTCTTCTTGGCGGGGGCCTTCTTGGCCGGCGTCTTCTTGGCCGAGGCCTTCGCGGCCGGGGCCTTCTTGACGGGCGTCGCCTGCTCAGCGACGGGCGTTGGTGCGGGCGGGGGTGCCGGTGGAGCCGCGGCCACCGGTGGGGCAGCGACGGGCGGAGCGGCGACCGGGGTCGGGGCGACCGGGTCGGGCACGGCGGTCACGCTGGCGGCGGACGGGCGGGTGGGGTCGTCTCGAAGGCGGGGCCACGGCTCGGTGGCGGGGGACACGAGATCAGCTTGGTGCTCGGGGCGGGCCCCGAACATCTTGGCCAAGGCAAACGCGAGCCCCCCGAGGAGCCCGAGCGTCAGCCCGATGCGGAACGAGCGTCGGATCACGGCGCCACCGTAGTTCGACCTTGACGGCTCGTCAGTCGCAGCGGGAGAATTGCCGGAACATGCAGCAGACCTTCGCCTCCGACCTCCTGCTTATGTAGGCGAGCGCTCCCACCGGCGCTCGCCCCGATGACCTCCTGTCCATGGCAGGGGGTTTTTTGTTGCCCCGATTCCAGTCCCCAAACCCAGCACCACCGAGAGGAACACGCAGATGGCCCCGGAACCCGTGACACCGAAGCGCATGCCCTTCGAGAAGTACCGGCCGTTCCGTCCGCTCGAGCTGCCGGATCGCACCTGGCCGGACCAGCGGATCACGAAGGCCCCCCTGTGGTGCTCGGTCGACCTGCGCGACGGGAACCAGGCGCTCATCGACCCGATGGACCCTGCGCGCAAGCGTCGGATGTTCGACACGGTGGTGCAGATGGGCTTCAAGGAGATCGAGGTGGGCTTCCCGTCGGCCAGCCAGCCCGACTTCGACTTCGTGCGCCAGCTGATCGAGGAGGATCTCGTCCCGGACGACGTCACCATCCAGGTGCTCACGCAGTGTCGTCCCGAGCTGATCGAGCGCACGTATGAGTGCCTGCAAGGCGCCAATGACGTGATCGTGCACTTCTACAACTCCACCTCTGTGCTCCAGCGCCGGGTGGTGTTCGGGCTTGACCAGGACGGCATCACGCAGATCGCGGTCGACGCCGCCAAGCTGTGCAAGAAGCTCGAACCGAGCCTCGTGGGCACGAACGTGCGCTACGAGTACAGCCCCGAGAGCTTCACGGGCACCGAGGTCGATTACGCCATCGAGATCTGCGCTGCGGTCTCCGACGTCATCGAGCCCGACAACGACCGCCAGCTCATCCTCAACCTGCCGGCCACGGTGGAGATGTACACGCCGAACATCTACGGCGACGTGATCGAGTACTTCCATCGCAACGTGCCCAACCGCGACCGCATCTGCCTCTCCCTGCACCCGCACAACGACCGCGGCTGCGGTGTGGCGGCGGCCGAGTTCGGCGTGATGGCAGGGGCCGATCGGGTGGAGGGCACGCTCTTCGGCAACGGCGAGCGCACCGGCAACGTCGATGTCATCAACCTGGCCATGAACCTCTTCAGCCAGGGCGTGGATCCGGAGCTCGACATCTCCGACATCGACGCGCTGCGTCGGGTGGCCGAGTACTGCAACCGGCTGCCCGTGCACCCTCGGCACCCATACGTGGGCGACCTCGTCTACACGTCGTTCTCGGGGAGCCACCAGGACGCCATCAAGAAGGGCTTCGACGCGCTCGGCTACGGCGACTACGAGGAGTGGGGCGTGCCGTACCTCCCCATCGACCCGAAGCACGTGGGCCGCACGTACGAGGCCGTCATCCGGGTGAACAGCCAGAGCGGCAAGGGTGGCGTGGCCTACCTCATGAAGGCGGAGCACGGCCTCGACCTGCCCCGCCGCCTCCAGATCGAGTTCTCCAAGACGATCCAGACCATCACCGAGGACACCGGCACCGACATGCCCTCGGCCGAGGTGTGGGCTGCCTTCGAGGGCACATACCTCGACCCTGCCGCCGCCGTGAGGCTCCTGTCCCACGAGACCACCACGGGGGAGAAGGGATCGACGGTGACGGCGCAGATGATCGTCGACGGCGCGCACCGCACGATGCGCGGGTCGGGCACCGGTCCGCTGGCGGCCTTCGTGGCCGCGCTCCAGGCCGACCTCGGCATCGACCTCGACGTGGTCGACTACAGCGAGCACGCGGTGAGCGCCGGCACCGATGCGCAGGCCGCCGCCTACGTGGAGACGCAGTCGGCCGACGGTGAGGTGCGCTGGGGTGTGGGACTGGACGAGAGCATCCTCACCGCCTCACTGCGAGCCGTCGTCAGCGCCGTGAACCGTCATCGCGACCACCTTCGGCTCGTGGAGCGCCACGAGCCCTGAGGGTGGTCCCAGCGCGGGCGGCGTGATCTGCGAGGCTGAACGGGATGAGCCGGCGCATCGCGGTGGTCGTGGCCGGTGTGGTCGGGGTGGGGTTGGTGGTGCTCGGCGCGGCGTTGGTGATGGGGCACGACGACGAACCGGCCGGGTCGGCGGCGAGGTCGTCGACCACCTCATCCACCATGGCCAGCACGACGACGACCGAGCTCATCGGGCAACCGGGAGCGGACGGGGTGGGCGACCCGTACTTCCCGCTCGTCGGCAACGGCGGCTACGACGTGGCCCACTACACGCTCGCGCTCACCTGGCACCCAGACACCGGGTCGATCGACGGGGTGACGACCATCGAGGCCACGGCCACCCAGGACCTCAGCCGGTTCGACCTCGACCTGTCGGGCCTCGAGGTGGCGTCGGTGACCGTCGACGGCGCGCCGGCCGCGGTGCAGCGGGCGGATCGGGAGCTGCAGATCACCCCACCGACGACGATCGCCTCGGGGCGCTCGTTCTCGACCGTGGTCAGCTACTCGGGCGTGCCTCATCCGGTGAGCGACGGCACTGATCTGTTCGAGGTCGGCTGGCAGCGCGACGGGCGCGAGGCGTACGTGGTGTCGGAGCCCGTGGGGGCGGCCACGTTCTTCCCCGTGAACGACCACCCCACCGACAAGGCCACCTACACGTTCAAGGTCACGGCGCCCGCAGATCAGGTGGTGGCGGCCAACGGGTTGCTCACGGGTTCACAGGACCTCGGCCATAGCGCCCGAGAGTGGACCTATGAGGCCCACGACCCGATGGCGAGCTACCTCGTGCAGATCGCCATCGGTGACTACGAGCTGATCGACGGCGGCGCGATCGGTGGGGTCGTCATCCGTCACGCGTTCCACCGCTCGTCGCCGGCCACTGCGGCCAGGCGGTCGGCCGCTCGCACGGCCGAGATGATCGACGTGCTCGACGAGGTGTACGGCCCGTTCCCGTTCGAGGCCTACGGCGTGCTCGTGGTCGACGAACCCCTCGGCTTCGCGCTGGAGACGCAGACGCTCACGATCCTCGGCTCCGACCTCGGATCGCTGTCGCGGAACACCGACCTGGTCCTGCTGCACGAGCTGTCGCACCAGTGGGTCGGTGACGCGGTGAGCCTCGTGTCGTGGAAGGACATCTGGCTCAACGAGGGGTTCGCCACCTACAGCGAATGGCTCTGGACCGAGCGCACTGGAGGGCAGAGCGCCGCGGCGTCAGCCCGGCTGGCGGGCCGTCGCTCCGACCTCGACGCGCCGCCCGGTGACCCGGGCGCGGCCGAGCTCTTCACGCGCTCCGTGTACCTCCGGGGCGGGATGACGCTGCAGGCGCTGCGGGAGACGATCGGTGACGTTGCGTTCTTCGAGGTGCTGCGCACCTGGGTGGACGAGCACCGCGGCGGCTCCGCCTCGACAGCGGACTTCGTCGCCCTCGCCGAGCGCATGAGCAACCAGCACCTCGGCGATCTCTTCCAGCGCTGGCTCTACACCCCAGGTCTGCCTGCGCTCGGCTGACCGCCCGGCGAATCTGCGACATGAGCCGCGCTCGGCGGCGCGCTGCGGTCGCAGGTTTCGGGGTGGGCCGAGCGCCCAGCGAGCTTGCGACATGAGCCGCGCTCGGGGGCGCGCTGCGGTCGCAGGTTTCGGGGGTGTGGGGCCGGGGTGCGGGGCGGGGTGGCGGGGG